>CAZKUZ010000093.1:0-5419 GCA_964556045.1 uncultured Thermodesulfobacteriota bacterium
TCGGTCCGCAGAACACCTCTTCCCCCTCGGTGTTAAAACGTTTTCCCAGGCTCTCCGCGTAGAGCTGCCGATACCAGTCGGCCAGGGAGAGGAGGCTGTCGGCGTAAGGCATGAGGACGGACAGGGGCTTTTCTTTCTCCACGTCAAACAGGTAGTGGATTACCGCGTTGAGGTAGGCGGGATTCTCTTTCAGGTCCGGAGAGGCGCACCGTTTCCCCATGTCTCGAGCTCCCTTAAGCAAAGACACGATATCGATCCCGATCACCGCCGCGGGGAACAGCCCCACGGGGGTCAGGACGGAGAAACGTCCCCCCACGTTAGGAGGGATCGAAAGGGTCTCAAAACCTTCCTCCCTCGCGATATCCCGCAGGGCCCCCTTCTCCGGATCCGTGATCGCCACGACGTGGCTGTTGTAACCGTTCCCAAGGGCCTTCTTCAGCCAGTCCACGGCAATGAGAAACTGGCTCATGGTCTCCGCCGTCCCCCCCGACTTACTGATGACGACCACGAGGGTTCGATGGGGCATCAAGATCTCTAACAGCTCCGAAAAGGATTCCGGGTCGATGTTCTCGGCGAAGTAGAGTCGCGGCAGGCCGTTTCGTTTTTCCGGGGGCATTTCGTTATACAAAGGGGTCTTGACGGCGTCTCTCAGCGCCTTTCCCCCGAGAGAAGATCCCCCGATTCCGAGCACGAGACAGGCGTCCATTCCCTTCCGCTTTTCCCTCGCCATCTCGATAATGGCTCGCGCCTCAACTTCCTTTTCAGGGAGGTCCATAAAACCGATCTCTCCCGCCTCCTTCCGATCCATCAGGCGCCGATGGGCCTCGTCTACGCGGGATTGGAAGGAAAAGATTTGCTCTGAAGGAAGCCCTTGGTCCTTTCCGATATTATCTTCTAATACTCCATAATATTCATAGGTTATATCCTGATAGATCATGTTCCACCTCAGATGTTTTTGCGTAGAATCAGCCTTTGGGCAAGAGAAAATCCCTATGCCTTCACCCTTGCTTTCGCGCCAAATAGTTCTTTCAAGGTGTTTTCAAAGATCGGCAGATTACCCTCAAAAACGCCGAGAGACTCCGGCAAGGAGATCACGGCCTCTTCTCCCAACGCCTCATCCTGGACGTGAATTACAACGGGACAATCGGCCACGGCCTGGTTCTCTAAAAATGTACGCAGGCTAAAAAGATTCTGCGTGTTCATTTCCTCCGAGGGGAGATAAACGTGAAAAGGTTTCTTCTCCTCTCCCGCCTCTTGGAGAGGCACCACGGACGACGCTCTGATCTTGGCGACTTCACCACTTTTATCAACCATTCCCTCGACGAGGATCGGTTCATCCGCCAGAAGGTAAAACTCTACTTCTTTAAAGACCGAAGGGAATACCAAGACTTCCACCGAACCAGTCTGGTCTTCGAGGGTTACAAAAGCCATTCTTTCCTTGTTCTTCTTCGTGGTGATTTCCTTCGAATGGGCCACCATGCCGGCAATCTTGACCGACTTTCTCCCGTTTATGTTTGTCAGTTCACCCACCGGTGTTACTCCAAGCTTTTGGATCTTCTCTTCAAACTCATTCAACGGATGACCCGTGAGGTAAATTCCCAAAAGCTCTTTTTCATAAAGCAGCCGCTTGCTTTGGGGCCAATCTTTTGCATCCGGATAGATAAAACGAGCCTCCAATGAATCCGCATGGCTCGTTCCCGACACGGAAAAAAGGGATTTCTGATGACTTTTCAACTGCTTCTGTGATTCTTGCGCAATGGACAACACTTCGTCCAAAGCCTCAAACAATTTAGCCCGCGAAATTCCCATGGAATCAAACACACCGCACTTGATCAGGTTTTCAAGGACACGTTTGTTGACTTTACGGAGATCCAGCCGGCTGCAAAAATTGAGAAAAGAGGTGAACACCCCTCCCTCTTCTCTCTCGCGGACAATTACCTGTGCCGCCCCCTGCCCCACGTTTTTGATACCAGCCAACCCAAACCTGATTTTGTCGTTCTCGACAGTAAAATCGAGATCACTTTTATTGGCGTCGGGAGGAAGCACCTCGATTCCCATTCCTTTACACTCATCGATATAGCGGGCAAGTTTATCCGAATTCCCGATTTCATTGCTCATGAGTGCAGCCATGAACTCGGTGGGATAATGGGCCTTGAGATAAGCCGTCTGATAGGCAATCATGGCGTAGGCCGTGCTGTGGGACTTGTTGAACCCATACTTGGCAAACTGGGCCATCTGGTCGTAGAGGTTTTCCGCCTTTTTCTTGGGAATTCCCCTCTCCACGGCACCCTCGACGAATTTCTCCCTCAGCTTAGCCATCTCGTCGGCCTTCTTTTTCCCCATGGCCTTTCGCAGTCTGTCCGCGTCGGAGGGAGAAAAACCCGCCAGCTTCATGGCGATTTGCATAACCTGTTCCTGGTATAGAATGACGCCGTAAGAATCCCCCAGGATCTCTTCCAGTTCAGGGATGTCGTAGGTAATCAGCTTCTTATTTTTTCGCCGTTTGATGTAGTCGTTCACCATACCGCTTTCGAGGGGACCGGGACGATAGAGGGCCAGAAGGTCGATCAGGTCCTCGAATGCCCGCGGTTTCATTCTCACCAGCAGATCCCTCATGCCGGTGGAACTTTCAAGCTGGAATATTCCCGATACATTTCCTTTCCTGAGGAGTTCGAAGGTCTTCTTATCCCGCAGATCAATCGCCCTTAAATCAAAATCGGAGTTTCGTGTCGCTTTGATTAAAGTCACGGCTCGCTCAATCACTGATAGGGTAGAAAGCCCTAAGAAATCGAATTTAACAAGCCCGACCGATTCTACACATCCCATGTCATACTGGGTCAAGATTTCACCCTTTTGCCCCACATAGACAGGCAGGAGCTCCATCAAGGGTTCGCTCGAGATCACCACTCCAGCCGCGTGAGTCGAACTATGCCGGTACAAACCCTCGAGTGTCTTTGCGATACGGATCAAGCGCTCCACCATAGGGTTGTTTTGAATCATTTCCTGGAGCTTTGGGGAGAGACGAATCGCCTCGTCGAGCGTAATTTTGGGGGTCGAGGGTATCGCCTTGGCTACCTGGTCCACCTCGGCATAGGGCATTCCGAGAACCCGGCCCACGTCCCGCACTACACCCTTCGCGTTCATGGAGGCAAAAGTGATGATCTGCGCCACGTGATCGTGGCCATATTTGTCTGCCACGTACTGAATGACGCGATCCCGCTTTTCTTCGGAGAAATCGCAATCGATATCCGGCATGCTCACGCGGCCCGGAGCGAGAAACCGTTCGAACATCAGGTTATAGGGAATCGGATCGATTTCCGTGATCCCCAGGGCAAACGAAACCAAGCTCCCTGCCGCCGATCCCCGTCCCGGCCCTACCGGAATCTGGTTCGCCTTCGCGTAGCCGATGAAATCGCTGACGATGAGGAAATAGTCGGAAAATCCCATCTGTTTGATCGTTTCCAATTCATAGGAAAGCCGCTTTTGATAAAGCTTCTCATCGAACTTCTTCCCCTGGTTCCGCAGCCTCAGAAAATAGGCTTCCAGTCCCTCCCGGGCCTTCTTTTCCAAATAGGAATCGTGATCTTCCCCTTCAGGCAGCTCGTAAGTGGGAAAATGGTATTCCTTGAAAGAAAGATCCACCTCACACCTCTTGGCAATTTCACGCGTATTCTCGATGGCTTCCGGAACATCTTGAAAGTGTTTGATCATCTCATCAGGACTCTTCAGGTAAAATTCATCCGTCTGAAATCTCATCCGCCCCTTATCAAGCAGGGTCTTCCCCGTTTGAAGACAAAGCAAAACCTCGTGGGCCTGAGCGTCCTGGCGATTCAGGTAGTGACAGTCATTGGTCGCAACAAGAGGAACTCCTTCGTCTTGTGCCAACTGTTTCAAAAAGTTGTTGACCTCTTCCTGCTCCCTGATCCCGTTACTCTGAATCTCGAGATAAAAATCCCCATCTCCGAAGAGATTGCGATAATATCGAATCCGTTCCCGCGCCTCGTCCATATCTTTATCGAGGATAAGAGAGGGGATTTCCCCTTTCAGGCACGCGGAAAGGGCGATGAGCCCTTCGTGATACTTTTCAAGAAGCTCGTGATCGATTCTCGGTTTGTAATAAAACCCCTCGATATACGCCAGGGAAACCAAGCGTGTAAGGTTTCTGTATCCCTCATTATTCTTTGCCAGAAGGATCAGGTGATTTGAAGTATCTCTTCTGGTATCGCGCTTTTTCTTGAAACGACTTTCAGGGGCCACATAGACCTCACACCCGATGATGGGGTGAATCCCGTAGGCCTTCGCCTGCCGGAAAAAATCGTAAGTACCAAACATGTTGCCGTGATCCGTCAAGGCTGCGGCGTTCACACCGTTGGATGAAAGCTTTTCGAAAAGCTGGGGGAAGCGGATCGCTCCATCCAAAAGGCTATATTGACTATGCAGGTGCAGATGAATGAAATCGCCTTCTATCGTCGCCATATTACTCCCATTCGATGGTGCTTGGAGGTTTGGAACTGATATCGTAAACGACACGGTTTACGCCTTTGACTTCGTTGATGATCCGGTTGGACAACCGTGCCATTAACTCATAGGGAAGGCGAACCCAGTCCGCCGTCATGCCATCGACGCTGTGGACCGCCCGAATCACGATAACCTGCTCATAGGTTCTTTCATCCCCCATGACTCCCACGGTCTGAACGGGCAGCAAAACGGGAAAAACCTGCCATATTTTGTCGTACCAGCCTGCCTTTCTTATTTCTTCCGTCACAATGGCATCCGCATCCCGCAATGTTTCCAGTTTTTCCGGTGTTACATCACCCAACATGCGGATGGCGAGGCCGGGCCCCGGAAAGGGGTGCCGGCCAAGGACCGAACCAGGAAGCCCCAAAACCTTCCCGACCAGGCGCACCTCGTCCTTGAACAGCTCCCTGAGGGGCTCGACCAGCTTCAGCGGCATGACATCGGGAAGTCCCCCAACGTTGTGATGGCTCTTGATCGTCGCGGAAGGCCCTTTGAAGGAAACGCTCTCGATCACGTCCGGGTAGAGGGTCCCCTGAGCCAGGTATTCGACCCCTTCGATCTTTTCCGCCTCGTGAACAAAGACGTCAATAAAGGTTCTTCCGATAATCTTCCGTTTCTCTTCCGGATCGGTTATCCCTTTCAAGGCGTTCAGGAAGCGATCGGTGGCATCGTGATAAATCAGGTTCAAGTGGAGCTGATCCCGATACAAACGCACCACCTCTTCCGCCTCGTTTTTTCGGAGGACCCCGTTGTTGACGAAGATGGGATAGAAATGGTCCCCGACGGCCCTTCCCACCAAGGCCGCCATCACCGTTGAATCCACCCCTCCGCTGACGGCACCTATGACCTTTGCGTTCCCAACTTTTTCTTTTATCGCCGTGACCGATTGCGTTACAAAGGA
>CAZKUZ010000094.1:0-2980 GCA_964556045.1 uncultured Thermodesulfobacteriota bacterium
CCCTTGGCGGAGCGAATCGAGCGGCGGCTCCTTTCCGTCAAGACCTACCTGAAGGTCGCCGTCATGGGCTGCGTGGTCAACGGCCCCGGCGAGGCGAAAGAGGCGGACGTGGGGGTGGCCGGAGGGAAGAACGTCGGCCTCTTGTTCAAAAAGGGAGAGATCGTTCAGCGCCTCAGGCCGGACGATCTGGAAGAGCCCCTGATTGAAGCTGTCCGCGCTTTAACGGGGGAGACGATTCCGTAGACGTGAAGCGTCAGGGATCAAGCGAAATCAACGAAAATATGAAAGACCGATTCCTGTAATTCCGAGACCCTGAATTCAAAAAACTATTCCCGGCCCCGAGCGTTCGACTTCTTGTAGGTGTGGTAGATGCGCTGGAAGACCGTGACATTCGAGAGGACCATGATGATCAGAATGGCGTAGGGGAGGAAACCGAACAGCGCCCCGGCGGCCAGGACGATGACCCGTTCGGGACGTTCCAGGATGCCCACGCGGCACTCGTCGATGATGTTCTCCGCCCGCGCCCGGGCGTAGGGCGTGACCGTGGTCCCGATGATGGCGAGGGAGCAGAAGATCACCCAGAGGAGTCCCTCTGTTCGGATGAAATGGATCAGGATCCCAAAGAGGACAAACTGATCGGCGTAGCGGTCGAGAACGGAATCCAGGAACCCGCCGAAGGGGGTTACCCTCGATTCCTGGCGGGCCACGGCGCCGTCCAGCATGTCAAAAAAACCGCCCAGCAGGAGGAGAATCCCTCCCCAAAGGAGATGCCCGAAGGCGAAGACGACTCCCGACGCGAGGTTCGTCAAGCATCCGAGAATCGTGAGGATGTTCGGATGGACCGCCCGGTTCGACCTCTTGGGGGAAAGTTTATAGACAATGGGGTCCAGACGGTGGTTCAGCCATGAACTAAGCATCGCAGCTCCTTTTCTGGCGTTTATATCAACTGGAGAGGAAAATCACAAGAACCTGTTTCTCATAGGGTAATAATATGAGAAACTTACAGAAAAAAGAAAAGAGAGAAAAGGGCGGCATGCCCTTTCCTGGGAAGGCTATCCGGGATGGATGGAATGTTAGCGTGCCGTTCCCGTCGACCAGACCGCCTTGTAGATGACCAGGTTTCCGTCGTCCTGGAGCACCAGGTAGGCCCCGCGATTCCCCGAGGTGTTGCTTGCCCACACGGGGCCGTTGGGTCCGTAGAGCACCAGGTTCCCATCGTTCTGCATCACCAGCTTTTTCGCGTCTTTCCCGTTGGTGCCGGAAGACCAGAGGGCCTTGTCCTTGTCGTAAAGGACGAGGTTTCCATCGGCCTGGAGAACCAGCTTGAAGCGCCCGTTCGGGGATTCCAAAGATTCCCCCTGGTAGAGTATCTGGGTGCTGGCGAGAATGTTCCTCGCCAGTGCGGGGGGTGCTGCGATGACCGAAAGGGCTATCAGACAGGCGAAAACAATCATTCCCCTTTTTACACCTATTTTCATCCGGTCTCCTCCCTTCCTTTTTCCTTCAAAGAGATAGCATTTAACCGAGGTAACGTCAAACCAGGGGTTGGGATAGGAGGTTCCACGAAAAACATTTCAGGGGGCTCAGGAGAAGATAGTTGTTTCCTGCGGTTCCCTGAGTTTTTCGATCCGTTCCAGGATGATCGCCTCGCTCCTGGAGAAGTCGGCCGTCAAGGCCCCTTCCGGGCAAACGCGGACACAGTTGTAACAGCGCACACACGCCTCTCCGATGACAGGATGGGGGGAGAGGGTGATGCATGCGAGAGGGCAGGCCTCCGCGCACGCTCCACATTTCACGCAGAGGGTTTCGTCGAACCCAATTTTGGGAAAGCGGGCCTTCGATGTTTCGAACCCGCCCTCCAGCATGGCCGAGAGGGTCTCCCCCGTGTAGTGGGAGAGGTCCAGAGGGACAAGGGAGGAAGTGCTGCCCGTAACAGCCTTCTCATAGATGGCCTGAACCCCGTTTTTGATTCTCGCCGCGTCTTCCCCGTTGGGGCGTCCCCCGCAGAAGGGCTTGGAAAAGGCCCACGACATGGAATGCTCCGCCGGGATCTTCATGGCGCCGCTCAGGAGGGCCCCCTTCTCGAGGAGCGCCGTGCCCATTTCAAAGAGGGCGGAACCGCTGCACACCCCGCCCCAGGTCACGAAGGGGACGGCGTGGATCCCTTCGAGGGAAGGGCACCGCTGGATAAGGTCCATGACCGGCGGCAGGGGATGAAACCCATAGACGGGGGATCCCACAAACAGGAACTTTATATTTTTCTTTGAATCGTGAAGGAGCTCCAGCAGAGACGCCCGTTCCTCATCCTTGCAGATGGAGACGGCCTCGGTCACGAGGGAAAGGGAGGTCAGGGATTTCACGATCATCTCCGCCGCGGTTCGGGTTGCCCCTTTAGGGGAACAGAAAACGACAAGGGCATCCAAGCTGTTCACGCGTCTTTTCCCTCCCATGGCGTGCGTCATCTTAAACGAATCTCGATCCGGCGGCAAGGGAATCGATGAAATCAAGGGGACTCGAAGATCTTCCCCTCCCTGAAATCCGCCCAGACGGTTTCGAACCACCCTTCCGTTTCGAGGATGCCCCGTCGTGGAATCCAGTCTGAAAAATTCCTTGAAATATGGCCATATCTTGGCTAAAGTAGCCGGAGAGGGACAGAGACTATGAAAAAGAGCACGACCGTCCGGGCCGTTATCGATCCGGACAAGAAGCGGAAGGCGGGGGAAATCCTCGCTCGGCTCGGAATGAACCATTCCGAGGCGATCAACATCTTTTACAGCCTCATCGTCGAAACAGGCGGCCTTCCCTTTCCCGTCCGGCTGCCGGCCGGGGAGAAGGAGGGCGGCGCGCGGGCTTCCTCGAAGACGTCCGCGCCGGCGGACGCGGAAATCCTCTCCCACCTGAGAAAGAGCATCCGGATCAATCTCTATCTGGCAAAGCGGCTTCCATGATAAAGACACTCTCGGCAGACGACATCCTCCAC
>CAZKUZ010000095.1:0-14708 GCA_964556045.1 uncultured Thermodesulfobacteriota bacterium
CCCTGGGGGGTCGGGACGAGCCTGGAGGGGAATCCCCTTCCCATGTTCGGGGGGATCGTTCTCGATTTCGAGCGGATGGATAAGATTATCGCCGTCCGGGCGGAGGATTTCCAGGTGGATGTCCAGGCAGGAGTCAAGTATCAGGACCTGAACAAGGCCCTCCGCTGGAACGGCCTCTTTTTCGCCCCGGACCCGGGGGCCAACGCGACCATCGGCGGGATGATCGGGAACAACGCCAGCGGGGTTCGAACGGTGAAATACGGGGGAACCCGGGACAACGTGGCCAAGCTGACGGTCGTTCTGGCCGACGGCCGGGTGATCCGTCCGGGAAACTTCGCCCAGAAGAGCTCCTCCGGATACGATCTCGTGCATCTCATCATCGGCTCGGAGGGGACGCTGGGCATTGTGACCGAGGCCACGCTCCGCCTCGCGGGGATTCCGGACCAGTTCAGTGCGGCCGTGGCGACCTTCCCCACGATAAAGACGGCGACCCAGGCGGTCTATGACATCATGATAGCCGGATTGGGACCCGCTGCCCTGGAGCTTCTCGACGTTTCCACGGTGAAGGTGATCAACGAGGAGGCCGACTCGGATTTGAGGGAGGCCCCGACCCTTTTCATGGAATTCACGGGTACCAGTGACATGGCCCTTGCCGAGGACGTCAAATTCGCGGAGACCATCTGCGCGGACAACGAGAGCACCGGATTCGAATCGGGAGTGGGACCCGACGAGCGGAATCAGCTTTGGGAAAAGCGGCACATGGCCTATGAATATATCAAGCGAAACAATCCGGGTATGGATTTCATGATTCTGGACACGGCGGTTCCACTCTCCAAATACCCGGAAATGGTGGATTTTGCCGTCAAGACCATCGAGAAATTCGATATCAAGGGATACGCCTTCGGCCACGCGGGGGACGGAAACCTCCATCTCGTCATCGCGGGGGATTTCTCGGACAAGGATTTCTGCAAGAAACGGGACGACGCGAATTACGAGATCGTGTCTCACGCCATCTCCCTGGGGGGAACCGCGACGGGAGAGCATGGCGTCGGCATCGGCAAAAAGAAATTCATGCCCTTGGAACACGGGGAGAGCCTGGAAGTCATGAGGGAAATCAAGGCCATGATGGATCCCAACGGGATTTTGAACCCGGGGAAGATGGTCGATCTTTAAGGGGATGAAAGGGGTTAGAGATGGGCATTATCGATGAACCTGTCATTGAAAAGAGGGACATTCTCATCCTCCAGGATGAGCGTTTCACACCGGAAAACGTCTGCATCGTGACGGGGGCCGCCAGCGGGATCGGGCGGGCGACGGCGATCGTGGCGGCCGTGAACGGCCTGACAGTGGTGGGACTGGATATCGATGAGGCAAGGGGCGAAGAGACCTCCCGGATGGCCGAAGCCCTGGGAGGAAAGGTGGTTTTCGTTAAGACCGACCTAACAAGGGACGCGGAGATGGACAGGGCCGTTGAGGCCGCGGCGGATCTGGGAACAGTCAAGTTTCTTGCCAATATCGCGGGGATTCAGCATATCGACTCGGTGGAGAATTTCCCCATGGAGAAGTATGATCTCATGCAGGCGATCATGCTCCGGGCCCCCTTTTATCTCTCCAAGCTTTCCATTCCCCACATGAAGAAGAGTAAAGACGGAACGGGGGTGATCGGAAACATGGCTTCGGTCCACGCCCACATCTGTACCAAGAACAAACCGGTCTACAATATCACAAAGTTCGGCTTGCGGGCCCTGGCCCAATCCATCTCCGCGGAGGGGGAGGGGAAGATTCGCGCCTTTACCGTCAGCGCCGGCTATGTCAAAACTCCTTTGGCGTTAAACCAGATCCCGGCGCAGGCCGAGCAGCGGGGGATTACGCCGGAGGAAGTGGTTCGTGAAGTCATGATGGGGCGGTCCCAGGTGAAGGAGATGATGACGCCGGTGGAGGTGGGGAATCTCTTTTTGTTTGGGTTCTCCCGGTTTGCCAATTATCTGGTCGGCGGAGACCTCCTGTTTGATGGCGGCATGGTCCTGACGTATTAGAAGGGAGCTTCGGATTACGTGTCTGAGGGTGTTCAGATATTTTTCGGAATCGTTTTCCTGGTCATCGTCTATATCCTGACCCGTTATGGCATCGCCTGGAAGATGCAGCGCGTGGCCAAGGAGATCATTGAGGACTTGAAACGAAAGAGGGCCACGGATGAGGGATCGGCGGTTTCTCTGCCTTACGAAAAGACCAATTTTCTTCATATCGGGATGCGGGATTACAGGCCGAAGGTTCTGGCCTCGCTTGTACAGGAGGGATACGTGGGAAGGACGGACGAGGGAAAATACTTCCTGCAGATCCCTGATTTTCCAGAGGAAAGGGGGTGAGTGTGTTTAATTGAACCCGAGGGAGAGAAAAAACCAATCATTTTTACGGAGGGAACGATGAAAAAGTTTTTAGGGATTTTATTGGCGATTGTTTTGGCGGTAACGTTTACGTTGGCCGTAAGTAATAATTCCTATGCGAAGAAAAAAAAGTTCGTCAAGTTTGGCGAGGATCCAAGGGCCAAGGCCTGGAAGCACAAGAGGTGGACGACCTCGAAGAAAAAATTCCATTGGCGGATGAGCGATCCCTGGGGAGGAATCTTGTTTCACGATATCGCGATCCATTTTGCCGACAGCGTGCGGGCCTGCAGCGGCGGGCGTTTGGACATCAAGGTCTTCCCGACCGGTTCCATCGTTCCCGCCATGCAGATCTTCGACGCCACGGCCAAGGGGACCCTGGATTGTTTCCACTCCTGGCCCGGTTATTGGAAGGGAAAGAATGAGGCCTTCGTGGCTTTCGCCTCCGTGCCTTTCGGCCTGGATGCCGAGGGCTACAACATCTGGGGTTACGAGCGCGGCGGCGAGAAGATGCTGAACGAGCTTTACAACAGGTACGGGATGGTGGCCTTTTTCTGCGGCCAGGCCGGCCAGGAACTGGGGCTCTTCTCCAACAAGAGGGCCACGAAGATGGAAGACTTCAAGGGAATGAAGGTCCGGACCCCCGGCTGGTATATGGACATCTTGACCCGTATGGGGGTTTCCGTGACGCCGCTGCCCGGCAGCGAGATCTATCTGGCCCTGGAGCGTGGCGTTATCGATGCCTGCGAGTTCAGTGCTCCTGCCGTCGACTATCCCATGGGATTCCACGAAATCACCAAGTACGTTATCGAGCCGGGCGTGCATCAGCCGGGTTGTCAGTTTGACATTGTGATCAACAAGAAGAAGTGGGATGCCTTGCCTGAAGATCTTAAGGCCATCGTGAAGATCTGCGCCAAAGAGACTCAGCTTTGGTCCTGGGTCTGGATTGAGAATCTCAATATCCCGGCCTTGAAACTGATGGGTAAAAATGTCGAGTACATCAAGATGACAGATGATGCCTTGAACCAGTTTGCCAAGGTGACCCATGCCTACCTGGAGGAGCTGAAGAAGAAATACCCGGACGTGAAAAAGGTCTTGGATTCCCAGGAAAAGTTCCGGAAGGATTTCGCCCAGTGGCGGGATCTCCGGGGAAAGGTGGCTCCCTGGCCCTATGATGAGTACGTGAAAGGAAAACACCTCCAGTAAATCCCAAAAACGGGGGTCCGGGACAACCCGGACCCCCGTCGTAAACGACCAGGAGATTTTGATGGAGAAATTCGCCCGGATGGTTGACGCTTTCAACGAAACAACGGGGAGGTATTTCGCGCTGCTCATCCTCCCGTTGATCTTCGTAGTGATGTATGAGGTCGTGGCCCGGAAGATCTTCCATTCCCCGACGAGTTGGGGCTTTGAGCTGACGATTTACATCTACGGTGCACACTTCATGCTGGGCATGGCTTACACGATGCTGCACGACCGGCACGTCAGGATCGACGTCATTGTCATGCAGCTTCCCCAGAGAATTCAACTCTGGCTGCGGGTCATTACATTCGTTATTATCTTTATTCCCTTTGTCGGCGCCTTGACGTATGCCTCGATCGTCTTTGCGGCGGAATCGTGGAAGATTTTTGAACATAGCTCCACGGCCTGGCGACCGCCCCTCTATCCCGTGAAGACCATCATGCCCGTGGCGCTGTTCCTGCTGTTGCTTCAGGGATTCTCGAATTTCATCAAGGATATCCGGAAATTGAAAGGAGGGGATGCATGAATCCCGACACCTTGGCGCTCGTCATGTTCGGTACCTTGTTCGTAACCCTCTTTCTGGGCCATCCCCTCGCCTTTTCCCTGGGCGCGCTGGCCGTCGTCTTTGGACTCATCGGGTGGGGTGGATCTCCGGACGTGGTGTTCGGCCTCTTTGCGAACAAGACCTTCGGAGTGATGCAGAACTACGTCCTGGTAGCGGTTCCGCTGTTCATCTTCATGGCGCAGATGCTGGACGCCTCGGGTATCGCGGAAAAGCTGTTCCACACCATGCACGTTATCCTGGGACCCATCCGGGGCGGCCTGGCGCTGGCCGTGATCATCGTGTGCACCGTCTTTGCCGCTTCTTCCGGCGTGGTCGGGGCCACGGAGGTAGCCATCGGGCTCCTGGCGGTTCCCGCCCTGATGAAGCGAAAATACGATCTCCCGCTGATTGCCGGATCCATCTGTGCGGGCGGGACTCTTGGCATCATCATCCCGCCCAGTATCATGCTGGTGGTCTACGGGAGTCTCGTCGGAATGTCGGTGGGGCAGCTCTTCGCCGCCGCCATGTTTCCGGGCCTGCTCCTTTCCTCCCTTTACATTATTTACATCGTTATCCGCTGCGGAATAAATCCGAAGCTGGGTCCCCCGCTCCCAAAGGAGGAGCGGATTTACACCTTCGGCCAGAAAGTGAAGATGATCGTGTCTTCTTTGATTCCTCCCGGAACACTCATCCTGCTGGTCTTGGGGAGCATCGTGGCCGGGATCGCCACGCCCACGGAAGCCGCGGGGATTGGATCCCTGGGCGCGATCATCCTCGCCCTTGGATACGGGAAATTGAGCTGGGAGTCGGTGAAGGATGCGTCGATTTCGACATTGCTCACCACCTCCATGGTAATGACCTTGTTCCTCGGCGGGAACGCCTTCCAGTCCATCTTTATGGGGCTTGGAGGGGGAGATGCCATCTACGATATCCTCATGGGCTTCAATCTAAGTCCCTATGTCATCCTCTTCATCATGATGGGGTGTGTCTTTTTCCTCGGAATGTTCATCGACTGGCTGGGGATTCTCTTGATCGTTCTTCCCATTTTCATCCCCATCACCCAGGAATTGGGGTTCGATCAGCTCTGGTTTGCCACGTTGATATGCGTAAATCTCCAGATGGCCTTTCTCACCCCACCGTTCGGGTATTCCCTCTTTTACCTGAAGGGAATTGCACCGGAGGAGATGACCATCATGCATATCTACAAGGGGGTCGTCCCCTTCATCAGCCTGCAGTGGATAGGCCTTATCACCTGCATTATCTTCCCGGAACTGGTCCTGTGGCTGCCGAGGGCGATTTTCAAGTAGAAAGGGCGGGAAACGTCTGATTTCGCAGGGACCGAAGGTCCCGGTGCGTCTCGTGAGGCTTGTATTCTCCCAAACCATCCGGTATCCTTATTTGCGATAGTTCTGAAAAAAGTTTTCAGAGGAGAGAATCGTATGAAGAAGTTTATGATCATCATTGGGATCGTGGTCTTGGTGCTCCTCGTCGGTGTCGGGGCACTGTTATACGGGATCAAGTCCTATCTCACGCCGGAAAAGGTCTCCGCGCTGATTTCTGAGAAATTGGAATCGGCCATTCATCATAAGGTGAAACTCGGTCCCATCTCCACCGGATTTTCCTCGGCCAGGATCAATGGGTTAACCCTTCTGTCAAATAATCCCAAGGAGACAATCCCCCTCGCGAAGGTCAAGGATGTCTCCGTTTCCTTTTCGTTGATTCCGCTGCTGCGCAAAAAGCTGGAGATCGGCAAGGTTTTGATCGATTCTCCCGAGATCTATATGGTCCGGGAAAAGGATGGAAAGCTGAACTGGCAGAAGGAATTTGCCCAGGTTTCGTTCGACTTTGAGGGGGAGGGCACGCCGGAGAAGTCCATCGGCTTTTCCCTCGTTTCGGAGGTGGTCGCGGCGGATGCGAAACCGGCTTCCAAAGGGTTTGTGATTCAGGTGGGAAAGGTAAAGGTCCGAAACGGGACGTTGAAATGGGTGGACCGAACCCTGACCCCCATTTATAACGCGGCCCTTACCTCTCTCCAAATCGATCTGGACAACTTCTCGCTCAAAAGCCCCTTCGACTTTGAGATGAAGGGTACGCTCAAGCGGGAAAAGGAGTCCGGTATCGAGGCGAAGGGAACCATGGATCTGAAGAAGAAGGACATGAAGGGAACCGTCATACTGAGTTCCCTTTATCTTCCTGATGTTGGCCCCTACCTCAAGGGACAAGGTATCGAGGCCTTGGCAGGCACTGGGAATTTGAATCTCAAATTCTCGACCAAGCGTTTCGAGGAATGGGATGTCGATCAAACGCTCGATCTCACCTCGGTTGTCCTGAAAGCCCGGGATCGGAAGACGCCGGAGATTGCGGCGAAACTCCAGACGAAGGCCACGCTTGATTTGGGAAAGGGCCTTCTCTCCCTGAAAAATCTGGAAGGAAAGATTCTGGATAGCGATTTCAAGGTGACGGGAGAATTGAAGGACTTGAAGGCCGTTCCCAAGGGCTCATTCGAGTTCACTTCGAACAAAATGGATGTGGATACACTGATGGGGCTTGCGGGGATTGTGTCGGGGTCTTCGAAGAAGGAAAAAAAGGGAAAGGAAAAGCCTGCCGCCTCCCGAGGGAAGACCCCTCCTGCCTCTAAAAAGGGGAAAGGGCCCAAAACCTTTTCCGAAGAGCTTCCTCGGTTGACGATTCACGCGAAGATTCATCTTCTCACGGTTCAGAAGATGAAGATAGAGGAGATCGAGACGAAGATCGTCACGGAGGGACACGCGATGATTATGAATCCCCTGACCGCGAAAGTGTATGGGGGGACGGTCCAGGGAAAGTTGCGCGTGGATCTTCAGGGAGGGATTCCCGTGATAAAAAAGGAGATTTCCATCAAGAACGTGGATATCGCCCCCCTCCTTGCGGACATGAAACCTGGGATGAAGGAGAAATTCACAGGACGTTTTTTCGGCGATGCCCGGGGGCGGGGAATGATCGGCGCTCCTTCCACGTATCAGGAAGACGTCTCATTCCATGTGGAGAAGGGATCGATTCAAAACGTGGCCTTTCTCAAGATGGCGGCGTCCATCATGAAGCTGCCGTCCCTGGTCAATCTCCAATTTGAGGTCTTGGACGGGAAAGCCAAGGTGAAAGATAAAAAGATCGATATTCTTTCAACGAAGGCGAAAGGGAAGGACGTTTCTGTCAACGCCCATGGGGTGATCGGTTTTGACAAGAAATTGGATCTCTTTGCCGTGTTGACGCTTCCATACAGGGTCGTCCGGAAGGCCCTTGGAAAACGGAGTGACCTTTTCAAGGATGTGATCGACGAAGGGGGGAGAAAATGGTCCCTGATCCCGATCAAGATCAAGGGATCCCTCGATAATCCCCTCGTGTCCGTGAAGTTCCATAAAGAGGCTGTAGAGAAAATTATCGACAAAAACATCCATGACAAGAAACTGAAGAAGATCCTGAAAAAGCTGTTCAATTAGGAACCTTCCGGTTTCACCGAACGAGAGTCTGATTTGTCTTTTTTGAAGAGAGAAGATCCTGAAGTCCATGCGCTGATAGAAAAGGAGACGCATCGTCTCAGGGATACGCTGGACCTGATAGCGGCGGAGAGCCTGCCCCCTCCCTCCATTCTGGAGGCCCAGGGGTCCAGTTTCGCCGTCAAGGCGGCGGAGGGGTATCCGGGAAGGCGATTCCACGCGGGGTGTGTCCACGGGGACCTCTTGGAATCCCTGGCCATCGACCGCGCCAAGCGTTTGTTCGGGGCGGAACACGCCAACGTGCAGCCCCACAGCGGTGTCTCGGCCAATCTGGCGGTCTATTTCTCCGTTCTGAAACCGGGGGATAGAGTCCTTGCCATGAAGCTCTCTCACGGGGGACACCTTTCCCACGGCGATCGAGCGTCCATGACGAGCCGATGTTTCCGTTTCAGGCATTACGGGGTGCATCCCGAAACGGAATGGATCGATTACGAGGCCCTCGAGGCCATGGCCGTGGAATTCAAGCCCCGGATGATCGTGGCCGGAGCCAGCTCTTACCCCCGCCGCATCGACTATGAACGGATCGCCGATGTCGCCCGGAAGGTGGGAGCGTATCTGCTCGTTGACATGGCGCACATCGCCGGCCTCGTGGCCGCCCGTGTCATTCCAAGCCCCGTTCCCCACAGTGATTTCGTTACCTTTACCACGTACAAGACCTTGATGGGGGGACGTGGCGGGGTGATCCTGTGCAGGCGGGAATTCGCGAGGAAGGTCGACCAGAGCATCTTTCCGGGATGCCAGGGAACCCCGGCCCTTAACATGATCGCGGCCAAGGCGGTCTGTTTCGGGCGGGCCATGAAGCCGGCGTTCGCCCGCCTCCAGAGGCAAATCGTTGACAACGCGGTCGCCCTGGCAGGGCGTCTGGCGGAGCTCGGCTATCGCCTCGTGACGGGGGGAACCGATAACCATCTGGTTCTCTTCGAGGTGGTCGGCAAGGGCCTGACCGGAGACGTGGCGGAGGCGATCCTGGAGTCGGTGGGCATCATCGTTAATCGAAACGTTATTCCCCGTGAAGGTGAAGATCCGCTTCGTCCCAGTGGGGTCCGTCTCGGCACGACCACCCTTGCGGCCCGAGGGATGAAGGAGAGAGAGGCCGAGCACATCGCCGATCTGATCGATACCGCCCTTGTGAATCGGGATGATCCCGATGCCTTGGAACGTGTGTCCCGGTCGGTTTCCGAGCTGTGTCATCGCTTCCCGATGGAGGGATTTTAAGAGGGTTTTCGGGGTGAAATCCCCCGTTGATACTTGCCAGAAAACCTTCTGTCATATATGATGAACCTCGTGAAGTTACCTGAAAAAGGGAGGATTTTGATCATTCGCCTCGGGTCGGTGGGGGACGTGGTGCGGACACTGCCTGCCGTCTCCGCCCTGCGGTCGTGCTATCCGGAGGCGAAGATCGACTGGGTGGTCCAAGAGCTCTCGGCGGAAGTGGTGCGGTCGTTTCAGGACGTGGACGACGTCCTTGTCTTGCCGCGGAAACGCTGGGTGCGAATGATCAGGAAACCGAGATACTTCCCCAGAGTGGCGAGGGAGATCCTGGGTTGGATCCGGGCCCTGAGGCGTCGGAAGTACGATGTCATCATGGACTTTCACGGGATTCTCAAAAGCGGCATCATCGGGATGCTGAGCGGGGCGAAACTTAGGATCGGGTTCAAGAAAGGATACTGCCGGGAGTTCAATCATCTCTTCAACCGCTTTCACGTGGATCCCGGAGACCCAAAGCTGAATCGGGTCTATAAGAATCTCGAGCTGGTGCGTGCCGTGGAATGTGACCGCCCGCTTCCCAAGGTCTGGCTCACGCCTTCCGGAAAAGATTTTGAACGGATTGAAGAGTTTTGGGAAAGCATTCAACCGGTCAGGTCTCCGGTCATCGCCATACAGCCGAGCAGCAGCAAGAATACGGATTTCAAGCGTTGGTTCCCCGAACGCTACGCACGCCTCTGCGACGCCCTCGTGGAGACCCTTGGCGCCACCATCGTTCTCACTTGGGGACCGGACGGGAGAAAGGCGGTGGAAGAGATACAGGGCTTGATGACCCAGCGGTCGTTCATCGCCTGCTCGACGAGCCTGATGGAGCTCTCCGCCCTCTTCCAGAAATGTGACATGTATATCGGCGGGGATACGGGCCCCATGCACCTCGCCTGTTTTTCCGGCCTTCCCGCCGTGGTTATCTATGGGCCGACCGACCCGCTGGTGAACGCCCCGTATCCCCATAGCAGGCATCGCGTCGTGCGGGTTGGCCTCCCGTGTAGCCCGTGCCGGGACAAGACCTGCCGGCGGCTCGACTGTATGAAACAGGTCACGACGGAGATGGTCTTCAGGGAAGCCGTGGCACTCTGGGAAGAGGTGCGCCAGGACAACGTGTCGGTGGGAATTTCCCGTCCCGGTGAAACAGGAAGGGGGGTGGCGGTTCATTCGTGAGAGTTCTCTTTATCTATCCTAATCTCAATGCCCAGATCGGTTTCAACTATGGAGTGGGTTACCTCTCTTCCTTTCTCAAGTCCCACGGACACGAGACAGGGCTGTTGAACATCAACGACCGGCTTGGTTACGACTTCGACCTGGAGAGAATCCTTGCGGATGTGCGGGCCTTCGAACCCGACCTCATCGGATTCTCGGTTGTGACCAACCAGTATTCTTACACCAAGAAGATCGCGGAGGCGCTGAGAAAGGAGACCCGTGTGCCCCTCGCCATCGGCGGGGTTCACGCCACCATGGCCCCGGAGGAGACCTTGAAAACGGGTCTCTTCGATTTCTTGTGCGTGGGCGAGGGGGAGCTGGCCATGGTTGAGCTCGCGGATTCCCTCGACAACGGCGGGGATGTCAGCAGGATAAGGAACGTCTGGCATTATGACAGCGGGAAGATTTACCGGAATCCCGTCCGCCCCTTCATCTCTCTGGAAAAGATTCCCCCCATCGACTACTCCATCTTCAATTTCCAGAAAATGATCGATGCGAAGGGCGGCTGGGTCGGAGTCATGGCCTCGCGGGGATGTCCCTTCCGGTGCAACTACTGCTTCAACCATCGAATCGTGGACATCTATCGGCGCGACACGGGGGTCAACATACGGGATCTCCACTACCTGCGCCAGTATCCCATCGAAATGGTCATCGAGGACCTTCAGAGGCTCTTGAAGACCTACCGGAATATCAAGATGTTCATCTTTGATGACGACCTCTTCACCATGAACCGGGATTATGTCTTCGAGTTCTGCCGTCACTACCGAAACGCCATCGATGTTCCCTTCGTCTGCAACGCCCACGTCCGGGTCTTCGACGAGGAGATCGCCAGGAGCCTGAGCGAGGCGGGGTGCGCCATCGTCAAGTTCGGGCTGGAGAGCGGGAGCGACCGGATACGGCGCAAGGTCCTGAACCGCCCGATGCGGAACGAGGATATCATCCACGCCTTCAAGATGGCGGACAAGTACGGGATTCACACCTCCGCCTTCGTAATGATCGGACTTCCCCACGAAACCGTCGACGACCTCATGATGACGATTAAGCTCCTGGGGACTATCAAACCCGGACGGTTCCGGTGGTCCATCTTCTTCCCCTTTATCGGGACCAAGGCCTACGATATCGCCAAGGACGGGGGATTTATCGACTGGGAGAAGATGGAGAACCTGACGAATTTTACCGATGAGTCGTGTCTCGATTTCGGGGACGAGCAGAACCTCCTGATCGACAAGCTGGCGAAGACCTATCCCTGGTTCGTCAACGCGGAAACCGATTTTCCCTCCGCCTCCCTGTACGAAAAATTGACCCGGATGGTCCTCGCCATGGACAGGGAGAACTGGGAAAAGGTGAAAGGCGGCATGAGAGGGCTGGACAGCGACATCTCCGACGCCCTTCTCTCTTCCAAGACGCCCCACTACTCCATCCGTTTCAACCCCTTCATGGGGGTCCGTGACGACTGGCTGGAACGGGGAGAAGATTGAAAAATTCCCCTCAACGGATCATCGTTCGCCTGCCCAACTGGGTGGGGGACGTCGTCATGGCGACCCCGGCCCTGATCTCTCTTCGGGAGGGATTCCCCGGGAGTGAGATTACCGTCATGGGCAAGGAAAACGCCCGGTTGCTTCTCGAGGGTCTAGGCGTCTGGGATGCCTATTTCCCTTTCAACCGCCACGGAAAAGAGGCGGGAACCTTGAAGTTTCTCAAGGTCGCCAGTGAGATTCGGCGGCGGCGTTTCGATGTGGGAATCATTTTCCCGAACTCTCCGAGTTCCGCGATTCTCTTCGCCTTGGGCGGGGTTAAAAAAAGGATTGGCTACAACCGGCATGGGAGGGGAACCTTGCTGACCCATGCCGTTGCCGTGAAGCGGGAGAAGGGACATTTCGTCCCCATTCCCATGATACGCTATTATCTCCGGCTGGTAGAGGTGGCGGGGGCGGGTGCCGTCACCACCTGGCCGCGCCTGGAGGTGATGGAGGAAGATGCCGCCTGGGCGGAGAAGCGTTGGGAAGATCTTGGGTTCAGCGATGGACGCCCCGTGGTAGCCGTGACTCCGGGGGCCTCCTATGGCCCTTCGAAACAGTGGTTCCCCGACTATTTCGCGGAGGTTTCCGATCGGTTGCAGGAAAAATTAAAGGCCCATGTCCTCTTTCTCCCCGGCCCCGGGGAAGAACAGCTCATGGAAACGATCCTTGAACACTGCCGTCATCGGCCCGCGGTTCTGCCTCCCTCCGAGACGCCGCTGAACCGGCTCAAGGCCCTCATTCGGAAGTCGAGCCTCCTCCTGACCAACGACACGGGCCCCCGTCACATCGCCGTGGCGTTTCATCGGCCAGTCGTGGTCCTCATGGGGCCGACCGATCCCCGCTACACGGCGATGGCCCTCGATGAGACTCGAATTCTCCGCCAAGACCTTGCCTGCAGTCCCTGCATGCTGAAGGTTTGTCCCAGGGACCATGCCTGCATGCGCCTCATCACTCCCGATGAGGTCTTTGAGGCGTGCAGGGAGATGTTAGGACGGAATGGCTGACCCCTTATCGTCCGATGAGTTGCTTGACGATGTGACCCTTTTCCGTGACCTCCCACTCCACGACGACCGACTCGCCTTTCTGGAAGTCTTTCAGGGTCACGTCCGTCTTGTTGCCCTTTTTCAGGACGGCGTCTTTTGCCAGCGGGCCGGCGACCGTGTAGGTCTTCTTCCCGATGGGCACATCCACCACGACCGTGTTGTATTCCAGATCGATCGCCGTGATCTTCCCCTTCATCTTATAGATCTTTGGGGTCGCACCCATGCCGGGAACGGCGAGGGCTCCCACGAAGGCGGCAATCAGAAAGAGTGGAAGAACCTTTTTGGCATACCTGGAGAATCTCATTTCAATCCCCCCTTTTCCTGTTTTCAAGTAAAGTATAATCATGTTTTTTTCGATAGCAAGGAGGGGAGAAGTGTTTCTATGCGAGGAACCCTTGCGAAGGCGCGTGAAGACGAATCGCGTTTTAACACGGGAGAACGAAAGGGGGCGAACCTCCCGCACGATTGACAGTCCATGGCCTTTTTGGTAGGTTCTGCGGGCAAGGGAGGAGGTATGGGCAAGAGGATTGACGCTGCTGTCGCACTGGAAGACGGTAGCGTTTTTTATGGCACGTGTTTCGGCGCACCGGGCACCGCCTCCGGTGAAGTGGTCTTCAATACCAGCATGACGGGATACCAGGAGGTCCTGACCGACCCGTCCTACAAGGGACAGATCGTGACCATGACCTACCCCCTCATCGGGAATTACGGGATCAATCCCGAGGACATGGAATCGGACAAGCCTCACGTGGAAGGCTTTATCGTAAAAGAGGTCAGCCGTCTTGCCAGCAACTACCGCAGCCGGGAGGAACTCGGCGCGTTTTTGGAACGTCACGGCATCGTGGGAATCGAGGGGGTGGATACCCGGGCCATCACGAAGCTCCTCCGGGTCAAGGGGGCCCTCAACGGGGTCATCTCCACGGAGGAACTGGACCGGAACAGGCTCGTGGAGATGGCCAAGGCGTGTCCCGGGCTGATCGGGAGGGACCTTGTCAAAGAAGTGACCTGCAAAGACGCCTACGAGTGGGAAGAGGTCAGCCCCTGGGTGGAGGAGACCCTTTATCACTTGAAGATTGAGTCCCAGCCTGACTTCCACATCGTGGCCATCGACTGCGGGGTGAAGTGGAACATCCTGCGGATCATGAAGACCATGGGAGCACGGGTGACCGTGGTCCCCGCCCGAACGGGGGAGGATGAAATCCTTTCCCTGAATCCCGACGGGATCTTTCTATCCAACGGCCCCGGGGATCCCCAGGGAGTGCCCTACGTGGCCGAGACGGTGCGGGCGCTGATCGGAAAGAAGCCGATTTTCGGGATCTGCCTGGGCCACCAGATCCTGGGGCTGGCCCTGGGCGGAACTACCTACAAGCTGAAGTTCGGACACCACGGGGGCAACCAGCCCGTCATGGACCTGGCTAAAAAGACGGTGGCCATCACGGCGCAGAACCATGGATTCTGCGTGGACGAGAAAAGCATTTCCGACGACGAGGTGACGCTGACCCATATCAACCTCAACGACCGGACGCCGGAGGGGATGCGGCACAGGAATCTGCCGATTTTTTCCGTCCAGTATCACCCGGAAAACTCCCCCGGGCCGCACGACGCCATTTTCCATTTCCTGGAATTCTTCGAGATGATGAAGGGCGAAAGGTAAAAGGCGAAGGGCGAAGGGCAATTGGGTGGTTGGATGAAATATCTTGTCCCGCGCTGAGGTGCCGGGGCGCGGAAACTGTCGGGGACACGGGGTAAAAAAGGTTAAGATATGCCCAAACGGGAAGACATTCGGAAGATCATGATCATCGGTTCCGGGCCGATCGTCATCAGCCAGGCCTGCGAATTCGACTATTCGGGGACCCAGGCCTGCAAGGCCCTGAGAGAGGAGGGCTACGAGGTGGTCCTGGTCAACAGCAATCCCGCCACCATCATGACCGACCCGGAGATGGCGGACCGGACCTATATCGAGCCCCTTTCCCCCGGGATCG
>CAZKUZ010000096.1:0-5383 GCA_964556045.1 uncultured Thermodesulfobacteriota bacterium
TTAATGGGTGTTATCCCTTGACAAACAAGATTATTTTTATAATCTCTTAAACGAGTAGGTTTATGGAAAATTCGTAATTCGGGGCTTCCGATCCTGATCCGTCCCTCAGGGAGGGCAGGACGAAAGGGTATGCGGAGCAATCTACATGCCTGCCATGTGCAAAGGAAGTGAGCCGTCGTGGCTTGCTTCCTTTTAATTTTTAAAGGGGAAAGGAGGGGGTGCTTATGGATGTAACCAGACGGGATTTCATCAAGATCTCGACGGCATCTCTCGCCGCGTTGGGCCTCGGGATCAGCCTTGATTCGGTCAAGGCCTATGCCCAGCCGCTCAAGATCAAAGAGGCGAAGATGTCTACCACCATCTGTCCCTATTGCGCGGTGGGATGCGGGATCATCGTGCACGCGCGCAAGGGAAAGGTGGTAAACACCGAAGGCGATCCCGACCATCCCATCAACCAGGGGGCTTTGTGTAGCAAGGGCGCGGCCCTGTATCAGCTGGCGAACAACCCGCAGCGTATCACCAAGCCCATGTATCGCGCGCCGGGAAGCACCAAGTGGGAAGTCAAGTCCTGGGATTGGATGCTGGATGAGATCGCCAAGCGGATCAAGAAGACGCGGGATGCCAATTTCGAGGAAAAGAACGCGAAGGGGCAGGTGGTCAACCGAACCACGGCCATCGCCTCCGTGGGGAGCGCGGCTCTCGATAACGAGGAGTGCTGGCTCTACCAGAAATTCCTGAGGGGCCTGGGGCTGGTCTATATCGAGCACCAGGCGCGTATCTGACACAGCGCGACGGTAGCGGCTCTGGCAGAGTCGTTTGGACGTGGCGCAATGACGAATCACTGGATCGACATCCGAAACAGTGATTGTATTCTAATCATGGGCAGCAACGCTGCCGAAAACCATCCCATTTCCTTCAAGTGGGTCAACATGGCAAGGGATAACGGGGCCACCTTGATCAGCGTGGATCCCCGGTACACGCGGACCTCGGCTTTGGCGGATATCTACGCGCCGCTCCGGTCCGGAACAGACGTGGCCTTTCTCGGCGGAATGATCAAGTACATCCTGGACAACAACCGGATTCACTTTCCCTATGTCTCCGAATACACCAACGCATCGTTTCTCATTGACGAACGGTTCGATTTCCACGACGGGCTTTTCTCCGGATATAATCCCAAGACGCACAAGTACGACAAGTCGACCTGGAAGTATCAGCTGGATGAGAATGGCATTCCCAAGCGGGATAAAACCCTGAAGCATCCCCGGTGTGTGTACCAGTTGCTGAAGAAACACTTCTCCCGTTACACCCTGGACAAGGTTTCGGCCATCACGGGGACGCCGAAGGACAAGCTTCTCAAGATCTACGATACCTACAGCCAGACCTACAAGCCGGACAAGGCGGGGACCTGCATGTATGCCATGGGATGGACCCAGCATACGGTGGGGACCCAGAATATCCGGACCATGGCGATCATCCAGTTGCTGCTGGGGAACATCGGCGTGGCGGGCGGCGGGATCAACGCCCTGCGCGGCGAGTCCAACGTGCAGGGATCGACGGATCACTGCCTGTTGTGGCATATCATCCCCGGGTATCTCAAGACGCCGAGGGCTTCGGACGAGACCCTGGAGAAATACAACAAACACTACACGCCGACCACGAAGGATCCCCTCAGCGCCAACTGGTGGGGAAATTACCCGAAGTACTCCGTCAGCTACCTGAAATCGATCTACGGCGACGCGGCAAAACCGGAGAATGAGTTCTGCTACCAGTACATGCCGAAGGTCGATGACGGGGTTAATTATTCTTGGCTGATGATTTTCGACAAGATGTCGAGGGGCGAGTTCAAGGGCTTCCTCGCGTGGGGTCAGAATCCCGCGTGCAGCGGCGCCAATGCCAACATGGTGCGGGAGGCGTTGGGCAAGCTGGAGTGGATGGTGACCGTCAACCTCTGGGAGACGGAAACCGCGGCTTTCTGGAAACGCCCGGGCGCCGATCCCAAGAGCATCAAGACGGAGGTCTTCCTCCTCCCCTGTGCCGCCTCCATGGAGAAGGAGGGGAGCATCACCAACAGCGGCCGCTGGTCCCAGTGGCGTTACAAAGCGGTGGATCCTCCCGGTGAGGCCAAGCCGGACTCCGAGATCATCCACGCCTTGTACAAGCGGTTGAAGGCTATGTACGAGAAGGAAGGCGGACCATTGAAAGAGGCCTTCCTCAAGATGAAGTGGGATTACGAGGCGAAGGACGGCAAGTTGGTCGATATCCATAAAGTGGCCAAGGAGATCAACGGTTACGATCTGACCACCGGAAAGCTCCTGCCGTCGTTCGGGAAGTGCAAGGCGGACGGAACCACCTCTTCCGGAAACTGGCTCTACTGCGGCAGCTACACGGAGAAGGGAAACATGGCGGCGCGTCGGGGCACGGTGGATCGTTCCGGTATCGGACTCTATTCCGAGTGGAGCTGGTGCTGGCCGGTCAACCGCCGGATCATCTACAACCGGGCGTCGGTCGATTATCAGGGCCATCCGTGGAATCCCAAACATCCCGTGATCAAGTTCGAGGGAAAGGTCAAAGACGGAAAATACGTGACCAAGAAGTGGGTCGGAGACGTGCCGGACGGCGGATGGTATCCCATGCAGAACCCGGACGGCACCTGGCGGACCGATACCAAGCGGCCCTTCATCATGAAACCGGAAGGCGTGGGACGGATCTTTGGTCCGGGCCGGGCGGAAGGGCCTTTCCCGGAGCATTACGAACCGCTGGAATGCCCGACCAAGAACATGATGAACTCCCAGCAGCTCAATCCCGTGGTGGTACGTCTCGACAAGAACGGCAACCCCCTGTTCAAGGTGGCGAAGGTCTGCGACCCGAGGTATCCGATTGTCTGCACCACCTACCGCGTGTCCGAGCATTGGCAGACCGGGGCCATGACGCGGAACCAGCCGTGGCTCGTGGAGCTGATGCCCCAGATGTTCGTGGAGATGAGCAGGGAGCTGGCGGCAGAGAAGGGAATCAAGAACGGAGAATGGGTCACGGTCATCTCGCCGCGCGGGAAGGTGCGGGCCGTGGCGATCGTTACGGAACGTTTCAAGCCGTTCAAGATAGGAGACACCATCGTCCACGAGGTCGGAATCCCATGGTGCTATGGCTTCATGGGGCTGGCCAAGGGAGACAGTGCCAACCTGTTGACGCCCAGTATCGGGGACGCCAACACCATGATCCCAGAATCCAAGGCGTTTCTGGTCGATGTGAGAAAGGGGGTGAAGTAAGATGGCGGTCGACAAAGCCATATTGTACGATATGTCGAAGTGTACAGGCTGCCGTGGATGCCAGGTAGCGTGCAAACAGTGGAACCAATTGCCCGCGGACCACACCATCCAGAGCGGAACGTACCAGAATCCTCCGGATCTCGACGGGCATACCTGGAATTTGATTGAATTCAAGGAGATCCACGACGAGGAAGGGTTCCGGTGGGCCTTCTTCAGTCACCGGTGCATGCACTGCATCGACGCGAGCTGCCTGTATGTCTGTCCAACCGGGGCCATCCGACGATCCCCCCACGGGTTTGTCTACATCGACCAGACGGTTTGCATTGGATGCAAAAACTGTGTGATGGCGTGCCATTTCCATATCCCGCGTTTCAGCGACGATACGGGGACTGTCTTGAAGTGTCGGGCATGCCTGGATCGCGTGGAAGAGGGAATGGTACCCGCCTGCGTGAAGACCTGCGGTCCCGGCGCGCTCTCTTATGGGGATCGTGCCGCCATGCTGGCCAAGGCGCGGGCGCGGGTCGCGGATCTCCAGAAGAAGGGATACAAGCGGGCGCAGCTCTACGGAGACGTCCAGGCGGGAGGCACCCATGTCTTCTATGTCCTGACGGAAGACCCCAAGGTATTCGGGCTCCCGAGACGACCCAAGGTGGTTTCCAAACGGCCGATTTCAATCTTGACCAGTTCCCTGATCGCGGTGATCGCCGCCGCGATCATCGGCATCGCCGGGGTTTTGAAGTTCAGGGAACGGGGAATGTACGGGAAGGGAGGTGAGAACCATGGAGCTTAATTGGGGTTTAGCCATTGCGATCTATCTGTATGTGGCGGCGATGGCGGGTGGCGCCTACGTGGCGGCGGCACTCTGCTGTATCTTCGGGCCGAAGGAGACCCGAAGGGCGACCTGCTACGGCTACATCTATGCCATCCCCCTGCTCATCATCGGGGCCATCGCGCTGATCGTGGACTTGGGACAGCCTGCTCGGTTTCTCAACCTCCTGACACTCTTCAAGTTCAACTCTCCCATGTCGGCAGGGGCGTGGGGACTTCTCTTCTTCGGGTTCTTCTGTATATTGGGGACCATCTTCACCCTCGGGGAAGGAAAGGAGGGAGGTCTCTGGGGAACACTGTATAAGTGGATCGAGGCCTTGGTTCCGAGAGAGGCGGTCGCGGCGACGGGCGCGCTCTTCGCCGTCTTCCTGATGGCCTACACGGGAACCCTGCTCAACTCAACGTCGGTTCCCATGTGGTCGGAGACGCCGCTTTTGAGCGGGTTGTTCCTCGCATCCGGGGTCTCCACCGGCGTGGCGTTGATGCTGGTGGTCAACCGGTCGATCACGGAACTTCCCCAGCTCTACGCCTTGGAGGAACTGGACAACATCGCCATCATCATGGAGCTGGTCCTGCTGGCGTTGATTATCCTGATGCTTCGCAGGGAGATCGGGCCGGACGGCCATTCGTTGAGTCACGCCCTGGTTTCCGGTACCCTGGGGACCTGGTTCTGGATCGGCGTGGTGATTGTGGGACTGATCCTCCCGTTGATCTTGAATTTCTTCTCCAGCCTCAAGGGGAAACATGCCGGAAAGGCGCCGTCGCTGATTTCACCCATCCTGATCCTCATCGGCGGGTTCATCCTGAGGGTGGTTATCGTTTACGCCGGCCAGGTCGGGCTGGGATAGTCCCGGAACACTAAACGACAAAGATCCCCGCGGGTGATTCCCACGGGGATCTTTGTTGCTCGCAAAGCCTTTCACTTGTCACCTGCTTTCAGCTTCGAATTCCCTTTCAACCTTTAACCTTCAGACTTCAGACTAATCCCCTACACCCTCCCCAGTTCCTCCCACTCCTTCGCCAGGGCGTCGAGGTAGGTGAGGACACCCTCGAGCGCCGCCTCGTCGGTGTGGTCGAGGAGGGAGAAGGCGTCGTCCCGGGCCTGCTTGAGGAGCTGGCTGTCCCACCCGAGGAAGCGGGTCATGAAGAGGGGGGAGCCCGACTGCCGGACGCCGACGAGGTCCCCGGGGCCCCGGATGGCCAGGTCGGCCTCGGCGATCTTGAAGCCGTCGGTGGTTTTCTCCATGATGGCGAGGCGTTTTTTGGCGTCTTCCGAGCCGCTGCCGTGA
>CAZKUZ010000097.1:0-2532 GCA_964556045.1 uncultured Thermodesulfobacteriota bacterium
GGACCGCCGCGAAGGCGGTGAACAGGGCAAAGATCAGGATCACCGGCTTGGTCGGAAGGGAGATGTTCGCCCACGTGCCCACCGGGGCGAAAATGATCATGCAGATCCCGAAGGGCAGAGCCGTCTTCCACTCGATCAACCCCTCCCTCGCATACACGACCGCGGCGGACGACGAGTTCACGATGTTCAACAGCATTCCCAGGGGGATCGCCTGGGTCTTGAAATCCATCCCCAGCCAGAAGAGAATGGGAATATACAACTGGGAACCTCCCATCCCCAGCATGGAAAAGACCAGGGCGATCACGAAAAAGAGGGGCGGCGCGAGATAGAAGAGGTTCATCGGGCTTATACTTCCTTACTCCCAATACGGCTTTGAATAAAAGGCCATTGCTTCATTCCCTTTCCCAATCCCCCACAACCTTTCAGAGGTTTTTTACACTGAAACGTATATTCGCATAAACGGTTATACGTTTCAAAAAATATTATAGTCAATTGTTCGAGATTGTCAAGGAATTTTCGCGAGAGGAATATCTTCCCGCCGTTGCCATAACAGCAAAACCCCGTTCAATCCTCCCCGCGCCCGATTCCCAGCATCGCGGGAAGGGCCGAGACAAAATCCTTGATCTCGTCCCGGATCCGCCGGTAATGCTTGAGGGCCTCTTCCTCGCTTTCCGCCCCCTTCGCCAGGACGGGAGGGTCCTCGAATCCTCGATGTAAAATCTTGTGAACCCCCGGGAAATAAGGACACGTTTCCCGCGCGTGGTCGCACACGGTAACGACGAAATCGAACCTAATTCCTTTCAAAGAATCCACGTGCTTTGGATGATGTCCCGCCATGGAAATCCCCGCCTCTTCCATAACCCGTACGGTTCGTTCGTCCATCCGATTGGGAGCCACACCCGCCGAAAACGCCTCGAACACATTACCCCACACACGGCGCGTCCACGCCTCGGCCATCTGGCTCCGGCAAGAATTTCCCGTGCAGAGGAAAAGGATTTTTTCCTTCGGAATCAACACATTTTCTTTCAAGTCTTCCCTTTCTCTCATTTTCCAATTCCGTGGTTACGTCGCGCCTCACCGCGTCTTGACACTAATCCACCTTTCCGCCAGTCGCCCTCCGTCTCGGTCTATTCTCTGTCCGCCATCTGCCGCTTCAAAGGGCCGAGGGACTCCCGGTCGTGAAGCAGTCTTCGGCCATAGGTAACAGCGGCCCGCCTGATTCGCCTGTCTGTCACGACGCGGGAACCGAGATACATTACAACAAAGATCTTTCTCCACCGCGGGGCCTTCAGCGCCGCCCAGGTAAAGAGGGGAAGGTGTTTCCGAACGGCCACCCCCTCCGGGGAAACATGAAAGAATCCGAGAGTAAGACTCAGGTAGCGCCGCAGCGTCCCGCCCAGTCCGGCCTTACGGAAACGCTGGAATACCTGCGCCCAGTCGATGCCGGGATACGTCACGAGGCAGGCCAGGTCATGCAGCCCCCGCAGGGAAACCCGGAGGAAATCGTCGTCCCGGTTGGCCAGTCCCTCGTGCTCGACACAGATCACCACCTGGTGCGTCAGCGAGGGAACCCCAACCCGGGCTCCCCCATAGGATATCGTCCTTGTTTCTCCAAGGAAATCGTCCGCCGGGAGGAGGGCCGAGAAATCCCTTTTGATCGGCTCCGTGTGCAGCTCCACGACCGCCGTCGCATCCTCCCGGGACATGGGCGGCAGGTGGTGGTGTCCTTCGGGACCGTGATCCACCTCCCACAGGAACGTGTATCCCTCGCCTTCGAGACACGCCACCGCCTCGTCACGACGATCCCCGGGAACGAAGAGGTCGATATCCCCTACCACGCGGCCCCCCAAGTCCCCATGAAGCACCTCGAAGAGATAGGCCATGCCCTTGAGCATCACGGGCATGATCCCGATTCCGTTCAGGGCACGGGCAAGATCCGTCGCCTGGCGCAGGAGGGCGGTATTTCGATCCGTGTTCAGCTCGTGAATGTAGGCAAGATACTGCTTGATCTCTCCATCGAGGACCTCAAGGGCCCGCTTTCGGTCAAGGGCGGGATAGAGGGCCGGCGTCACGAGGTGCCGGCTGGAAACAGCGACGATGACTTCCCAGTCCAGGTCGAGGGCGGGGAGCGCCGCCGGATCCGGTGAAAGGATCCGGCCAATCGTCTTCAAGGCCGTCAGCGTCTTCACGCGGCACGTCCCCGGAAGACTGGAACCGTTCTCTCCGCCTCATACCGGAATCTCCCCTTCATTCACATCCCCCCTTCCCGTTCTTCAGGAATCAGTCTCGCCTTCAGCTCTTCCGCCAGCTTCCGGTTGAACGTAGGCAGGGCGGCGATCTCCTCCACGGGGGCCCGGCGGATGGCCTCCAGGGAGGGATAGGCCCGGTAGAGGATCGTGAGGCGTTTCTCGCCGATGCCGGGGACGGACCGGAGCTTCGCGTCGAGGGCGCTTTTGCCCCGCCGCTTTCGGTGGTAAGTGATGGCGAAGCGGTGCGCCTCGTCCCGGACGCGGGCGAGGAGCTGAAAGGCGG
>CAZKUZ010000098.1:0-10963 GCA_964556045.1 uncultured Thermodesulfobacteriota bacterium
CCGAAGGTAAGGGGGTTCGTCTTCCGGTGGCTGGTGACGGCCTTCGCCTTGGCCGTAAGCGCCTGGATCGTGAAGGGCATAGAAATCCACGGGATCCTTTCCCTCTTTTTCGCCGCCATGGTGGTAGGGGTTTTGAACGCCTTCGTCCGTCCCGTGGTCCTTATTCTCACCTTGCCCCTGAATATCCTCACTATGGGGCTCTTCACCTTCGTCATCAACGGGGCCATGATCATGATCGCGTCGAAGGTGGTGCGTGGATTCACGGTGGCGGATTTCTGGTCCGCCCTGGTGGGGGCCGTCTTCATCTCCATCATCAGCTTTCTCATCAACCTGTTTGTGGCGGATGATGGCCATATTGAGGTTATCCCCCCGAGATGGTAGCCGTTGTCAGATGACCGTGTCGAGGGTGGGTATCTCGTCCTGGATAAAGGCGCGGAACTTTTCGTAGATCTTCTTTTCTATCTGGCGAACCCGCTCCTTGGTTACCCCGAGGCGATCGCCGATGGATTGAAGCGAGGCGGGTGTTTCCGCCATGATGCGGTCGTTCCAGATCATCTTTTCCTTTTCTGAAAGGGTCTGGGCAAAGGCCTCGGCCTTCTGTTTCATGAATTCCTTCAGCTCTTCCCGGGCGATGGAGGTCTCGACACTTTCGTCCTGGGAGGGAAATACGCTGTAGAGGGTCTTCTGATCTTCGTCGATGGGGGTGTCGAGGGAGATCTCGCTGGAGGAAAGCCGCCTGTCCATCTCGATGATCTCGCTCTCCTTCACGTTGAGGGTATCCGCCAGGAGCTTCGGCTGGGGATCGAAACCGAGCTTCTCGAGGGACTCCTTCGCCTTTTTCAGGTTGAAGAAGAGCTTGCGCTGATTCTGGGTCGTTCCCACCTTCACCAGCTTGTAGTTGTTGATGATGTATTTCAGGATGTAGGCCCGTATCCAGAACTGGGCGTAGGACATGAGGCGGATGCCCCGCTTGGGATCGAATTTCTTGACCGCCTGCATGAGTCCCACGTTTCCCTCCTGGATGAGGTCCAGGAGGTTGAAATAGAGCATCTTGTGATATTCGAGGGCGATCTTGACCACGAGCCGGAGATTGGAGACGACCAGTTTCAGGGCGGCCTCCGGATCTTTTTCCTTGTAGTACCGCCACGCGAGTTCCTTTTCCTCGTCAGGGGTCAAAAGGGGATATTGACTGATCTCCCGCAGGTAGCGTTTCAGCGGGTCGTAGACGACAGGGGCCTTTCCCCCCTTCGGTTTCAAGACGGGAAGAAGCTCCTGATCCAGTTTTTTCTCTTCCGAGAGCTTTGTCTTTTTTGAAGGCGCCTTGGCCTTTTTTTTCTTTTTTGTCACTGTTGTTCCGTTTGTCTCGTTCTTTGGTCTTTTAAGTGATTAAGCTGTTATGTGCTAATCCTTCTCGTTAACCATGTTCTCATAGGGCATGGAACACGAGAGTTACCTTCAACTTTCAACTTATCTTTATACCACACCTTTCCCTTTTTCGCACGCGGTTAGGCGGGAGGGGGTCGTTCTTTTCTCTCTCTTGCGCGTGGAGAGCCTTTCCGATATGGTGTTTATCAATGAAAACCATCTTTGAAAAGGTGTTTGTTCTTCTCGGCGGGTTGCTGATTTTGTTCCTGGTGATCCCGCTCGTCAAAATGGTTTTCTCCCTCGACTTCGGAATCGCCAAGAAGGTTATCGCCGATGCGGAGGTCTTACAATCCATCGTGCTGACCTTGCAGTCCGCTTTATGGGCCACGGTGATCGGGATCGTGACGGGGGTCCCTTTGGGGTATCTCCTGGCGAAGAAACACTTCCCCCTGAAGAATATTGTTCAGGCGGCGGTGGATCTCCCCGTGGTGGTTCCCCACACGGCGGCCGGTATCGCCCTGCTGATGGTCTTTGGCCGGCACTTTTTCGGGGGAAGGATCTTTTCCGTCTTTGATATCTCTTTCGTGGGGACCAAGGCGGGGATCGTGATTGCCATGACCTTTGTCAGTGCCCCCTTCCTGATCAACGCCGCGCGGGATGCCTTTGCCAGTGTCCCCTCGCGGATCGAAGAGGTGGCCAGAACCCTGGGCGCCTCCCCCTTCCAGGTCTTCTACCGGATCAGTCTGCCCGTGGCCCTCCGGGGGATCCTTTCCGGGGCGCTGCTCATGTGGGCCAGGGGGATCAGCGAGTTCGGCGCGATCATCATCTTGGCCTATCATCCCATGGTAACCCCTGTTTTGATCTTCGAGCGTTTCGAGGCGTATGGGCTTAAGTTCGCCTACCCAGTGGCGGCCCTGCTGGTTCTTATCTGCCTGGTGCTCTTCTCCCTGTTCCGGTTTCTGGCTTCCAAGAGGGAGAGGGATAAATGATTGTCTTGAAAAACATCACGTGCGGGCTTGGCTCCTTTCGTCTCCGGCCTACTTCCCTCGAGCTTCAGAAGGGGGATTACTGGATTCTTTTGGGGCCGACGGGATCGGGGAAGAGCGTTTTGCTCTCTATCATCGCGGGGCTGATTCGCCCTGATTCTGGCCGCGTTTTGAAGGAAGGCGAGGATATAACCCATCTTGTCCCCGAGCGACGAGGGTTCAGCATGATGGTTCAGGACTTTGCCCTCTTCCCCAACATGTCCGTCTTCGAGAACATCGCCTTTCCTCTTCGGGTTCGGCGTCGGCCGAAGAAAGAGGTGCAAAAAAGGGTCGACGCGATGGCCGCGCAGATGGGAATAAAATATCTCTTGAAACGAAGCCTCAGCGGGCTAAGCGGCGGAGAGAAACAGCGGATCGCGCTCGCCCGGGCCCTTGTGGTCAAGCCCGATCTCCTCCTCCTGGACGAGCCGCTGAGCGCCCTGGATCAAATGACGAAACGGGAACTGATCGAGGAGCTTCGAGGGATTCACCGCGAATACGGGATTCCCGTGCTTCATGTGACGCACGATTTTGAGGAGGGGATCTCGCTGGGAAACCGTATGGCCGTAATCCACCAGGGCGAGATCGTCCAGCGGGGAACCCCGGAAGAGCTGAGTCGGCACCCAAAGAGTCCCCTTGTGGCGGCCTTCATCGGGATGAAAAATATTTTCAAGGGGATCATAGAGCTTCGGGAAAACACCCCGCACTTCGTCAAGGGAGAGGTGTGTTTTGAGCTGCCTACGGGCATGCCGGGGGAAGGGACGGTGGCCATCCCTTCGGAGGACATCGTCCTCTCGAGGACGCCGATCGAGAGCAGCGCGCGTAATATCCTGGCCGGAGAGGTTAGGGAGATCAGACCGCGTCCGCCCCTGACGGATGTTCTGCTTGATGTGGGATCGATACCGCTTACGGCGACGGTGACTTCGAAGACCGTGAAAAAGATGGGGATTCAGCCCGGCGTGCACCTTTTCGCCACCTTCAAGGTGGCCTCCGTCAAGGTTTTTTGACCGCCTTTGCCATGTCCCACCCGATGGTCATCCTGTCTTCCCACGGGGCTAAGGTCTCAAAAAGGGTTTTTACGCTTTTCGCCCGTTCTTCGTAGGGCTGTTTCGGGAAAAGAGAGGCGGATTGCGCGGGGATGGAAAAAAAGTCCACAAGAAATTCGACGCTGCCGGGCATTTCGTACGTGGTGGTTTGGAGAGCCCCAAAGGCTTCCTGGAGCATCCGACAGGCCTTTTCCCACGGGGTGATGGTCCTGAATTTTGGCACGGGGAGTCCCAACTTTTCGTATGCCCACCCGATGAGGTCGGGATTCTCCGACGCGTAGACCCGGGGGTAGAAGGAGAAACCCACGACTCCCCCCGGTTTCATCAGGCGTTTCGCTTCGAGGAAGCTTTCTTTCGGGTTTGGGAACACGAAGATGGAGGCGTTGTACATGACGGCGTCGAAATCCTCGGCCTTTAAAAAAGCGGAGGGGTGTTCTCCATCGCCGACGACGAGGTGGACCCTGTCGTCACGAAGCCGATCCTTCGCGTCCTCGATCATGGCCTCGGAGAGATCGATACCGTAAACCGTGGCGTCGTACAGCTCTCTCAGGGCCTCGCACGAGATGCCGTTCCCGCACCCTATGTCCAAGACGCGGGCCTGTGGTTGCAGGTCCATCCACTCGGCCAGCTTGCCGGTCAGCGTATAGAAGAAGTGATGCTTTTCTTCGAAGGCCCGGTAGATTTGGGCGCTCTGGTTGAAATTTTTCCTTACCACGCCCTTTACCTTTTTGGCGAAATCGCCCGCGTCTGTTGTCATCTCTACTCCTCGCCCAGCATTCCCCATTTCAGGTGACTGTCGGCGGGCAACTCTCCGAACCAGATGGAGAAGACCGCTTTCATGAAATCGATGCCGGGGATGGTTCCCTTTTCTTTTCCCTTTACCACGACCTGGGTCCCTTTGCCGGGGAGATAGGTAACCCATATCTCATCCCCCTTACGGGCCGGTTCCGTGAAAAAGGCGTTGAATTGATCGATCTTTTTCTTCAGGGAATCGAATTTGGCTCCAAGATTGTCTTTGAACCCCTCCGTCCATGCCTCCCGGAGCTTTTCCGGCGAGACTTCTTTGTAGAGGAAATGCATGACCACGCGTTTGACGCCTAAGTCTGCGATGACACGCTCGGGTTTGTGGGCGGGGTGCTCCATGTAGAGACCGCCCACGTAGATCTTGAAAAAGAATTTTTTGCGAACCCCCATTCCGACCAGTTTGCACGACTTGCCCTCGATGATGACGGTATCAGGGAGTGTAACCCCTTTGAGGGATTTGGCATGCAGCGCGACGGCGAAAAGGCCAAGCATGATAAGGGTGAAACCCAATATTTTGAAGGTTTTCATGGGTCACCTCCTTGTGAGAGCGTTGGTTTTAAAGGAGATCTTCCATCCCCTTTTCCTCAAGCCGGGCGACGATTTGCCGAACCTCTTGGGATTTCCCGCGAGGCAGGATAAGGGTCGCGTCGGCGCTGTCGATCACGACTATATTTTCAAGTCCCACGCCCGCGATGAGGCGTCCGTGACTGCTGATCATGCAGCCTCTGCAGTTTTCCAGAAGAACCAGCCCTTCAGTCGCGTTGTCTTCCTGGTCCTTGGGGCTCAAGTCGTAGAGGGCATCCCAGCTTCCCACGTCGCTCCAGCCGAAATCGGCCTCGATCATCATGGCCCGGGCCGTTTTTTCCATGACCCCGTAGTCGATGGATATGGAGGGAAGCGTGGGGTAGGTTTCTTCAAGGAATTCCGCGAGGTTTTCCAAGTCGATGGTCCAGAGGTCTTTCAGGGGGGCATACAGGTCGGGGAGAAACCGTTCGATTTCATCGAGGATGACGGAGGCCTTGGTGACGAAGATCCCGCTGTTCCAGAAGAAGTTCCCGGAGGCCAGGTAGGATCGGGCCCGCTCCAGATCCGGTTTCTCCACGAACGCCTCGACCTTATGGACGGGGGGATCGGAGTCGTTGTCTGGATTTATTTGGTCGGCGGGAACCTTGATGTAGCCGTATCCGGTGGAGGGGAAGGTGGGGGGGATCCCCAGGGTGACGATGGTATCGTCGTGGAAAGCGGTAACGGCCGCCAGGCCCAGGGTATCCCGAAATTTCGCGGGGTTGGTGATCCAGTGATCCGCGGGGAGGATGAACAGGACATTTTCGGGGTTTTCCCGGGCGATGATGAAGGCGATGGTCGCGATACAGGCCGCCGTGTTCTTCCCCATGGGCTCCAGGATCAGGTGGTGATCGTGGCACGTGGGAACCTGTTGATTGAAGAGGGCCTTGTGATTTTTGTTCCCCACGATGTAGATATCGTCCATGGGCGTCAGGGGAAGGAGGCGTTCGATGGTCATCTGCAGCATGCTCTTATCGCTCAGGATCTTCAGGAATTGCTTCGGGAAGAGGCGGCGGCTCTTCGGCCAGAAACGGGTGCCGGATCCTCCCGCCATGATGACCGACTTGAGATACTCTTTTACATTCCTATCCATAAGCTCAAAACTCCTATGCCAAGACAGTAGTATGAAAACCTGTGAAGTTTTCCACGGTTAACCAGGTGGAGCAGCGCCTTGAGGGCGAAAGCTCCGACAATGAACGCGGCGATCATACCCGCGAAGGCGGGTCCCAGGAAGTGGCTGTCGGAAAGGGCCGCTGAGCCGTGGAGCGTTTCCAGGAGCATGGCCCCGAAGATGGCGGGGATGACGATGAGAAAGGAGAATTCCCCCGCCTCTTTCCGGTTCAGGCCGAGCAGGAGGGCCAGGGCGATGGTGGACCCGGAGCGAGAGATCCCGGGGATGATGGCCAATCCCTGGATGGTCCCGATGGCGAGGGCCTGGAGGGGATTCATGCCGATCCCCTTTGCGGGGTGATCGGAGCGTTTGAATTTTGTCAGGAAAAGGAGCAACGCCGTGAAGATGAAGGCGGCACCCAGAAGGGTAAGATTGCCCTCGAAGAGACGTTCAAAGGTATCCTTAAAGAGAAACCCGATCAAGGCCGTCGGTATTGTTGCCAGGATGACGAGAAAGAGGAGGTAGGTGTCCTGGCCTTCGGGCCGCTTCATGAGACGAAAGGGATGCAGGGGGGCCTTTTCGACCCACTGCCAGGCCCCATTCAGGAGCCGGAGCACAGGCCGGTAGAGGATGACGAGAATGGCGAGCAGGGTCCCGAAGTGGAGCCACACGTCGAACAGGAGGGACTGCCCTTTGAAGTGGAGGAGGTGCTGGGCGAGGACGAGGTGCCCCGAGCTGCTGACGGGGAGAAATTCCGTCAGACCCTGAAGAAGACCCAGAAGAATGCCGGTGACGTATGAAATCATGGCGGATCCTTGGAGAGTTTTTGAAGCCAGTCTTCGTAGACGTCCCGGAGGGTCTGTTCGATGGGGATCTTAGGGCTCCACCCCGTGGCTTCCTTGAAACGGCCGATATCGACTTGCAGCTTGCGAACCTCCGCCTTCCTAAAACGCTCGGGGTCCTTGACCACCTCGATCGTTTTGCCGGAAAAGGAGATAAGGGTTTCGAGGATCTTCCGGATGGCGACCACCCTCCCGCTCGCGATGTTGAAAATCCCGCCGGGGGTAAACTTCTCATAGCTCAACCGATAGCCCCGAACGATGTCGCGCACGTCCGTGAAGTCCCGGTAGACGTCGATGTCTCCCACGTGAACGACGGGATCGGCTTGGCCGAGGGTGATACGCGCCACCTGCCGGGCGAAGTCGGAGACCACGAAGGTGGGGGATTGCCCCGGCCCGATATGATTGAAGGGACGGAAGATGGTCAGCAAGACCTCGCCCCGTTCGAAAAAAGGCCAGGCGATCTTCTCGGACGCGGCCTTGGTGGCGGCATAGAAGTTGGCCGGTCGGAGGGGAAACTCCTCCCGCACGGGGCCTTTATCCTCCGGAACCTTCCCATAGACCTCCCCGCTGCTGATGAGGACCAGCCTGGGCGCGGTTCCCAGCTCCGCGAGAGACTCCAACAGGTTCAGGGTTCCTCCCACGTTCGTGGCGAGGGCCCGCGGACGGTTCGATTCCGCCATGGGGACGAAGGAAATGCCCGCAAGATGGTAAACGAAGGTGGGGCGTAAATCCCGGATGAGCGAGAAGACCGTCTCCCGGTCGTTCAGGTCGCAGTAGATCCAATGATCCTCTGGGAGGACATTTAGGTGCCGCGCCTCGGGGATGAAATAGGTTCCGTAAATGGGGATTCCAAGGGCGGTCAGCTCCCGGATAAGGTAGGCGCCCACGAATCCCTCGGCACCCGTGATAAGAATGGAGGGGGCGGGAGCCATCTTACTGGCCGTTTTGGGATTTCAAGGCCTTTAGATCGTGATCCACCATCATGGTGATGAGTTCCTGAAAACTTACCTCGGGTTTCCATCCCAGCACGTTCTTCGCCTTCGTGCAGTCTCCCACCAGGAGATCCACCTCGGCCGGGCGGAAGAACTTGGGGTCGGTTTTCACGTAGTCGTGCCAGTCCAGGCCGACGTGGGAAAAGGCGATCTCGACCGCTTCTTCCACGGCGTGAGTCTCCCCCGTGGCGACCACGTAATCGTCCGGTTCGGGCTGCTGAAGCATCAGCCACATGGCCCGGACGTAATCCCCCGCGTATCCCCAGTCCCGTTTCGACTTGAGGTTGCCCAGACGGAGCTCGTCGGCCAGGCCGAGCTTGATCTTGGCAACGGCGTAGGTGATCTTCCGGGTGACGAATTCCATGCCCCGTCGCGGGGACTCGTGGTTGAAGAGGATCCCGGAGCAGGCGAAGAGGTTGTAACTCTCCCGGTAGTTTACCGTGATCCAGTGACCGTAGACCTTGGCGACGCCGTAAGGGCTCCTGGGGTAGAAAGGGGTCTTTTCGTTCTGGGGTACCTCGCGCACCTTGCCGAACATCTCGCTGCTCGAGGCCTGATAGAACCGGATCGATTTGTCGACCATCTTGATGGCCTCCAGCATCCGGGTAACGCCCAGAGCCGTGATCTCCCCCGTGAGGAGGGGCTGGTTCCAGGAGGTGGGGACGAAAGACTGGGCGGCGAGGTTGTAAACCTCATGGGGCCGAACCGTATCGAGGGCGTGAAAGAGGGAGTTCTGGTCGAGGAGATCCCCCTGGATGATCTCGATGGTGTCCATGAGGTGGGCGATTCTCTCGAACTTTTCCGTGCTGGCGCGCCGGACGATGCCGTAGACCTCATACCCTTTTTCCAGCAGGAATTCGGCGAGGTAGGATCCGTCTTGTCCGGTGACGCCGGTGATCAGGGCCCGTTTCATAGTGGCTCCTTTGTTTTATAGGTATTCTTTGAGTTTTCCTTCGACCAGATCGCGGATCTCCTTGAGGCGGGCCTCGGTCGTGGCCTCGAACCGGAGCACGATGACGGGCTGCGTGTTGGAGGGGCGAACCAGTCCCCACCCGTCGTCGAAGATGACCCTGACGCCGTCCACATCCACGAGACGGTATCCGTTCTTGACGAAGTAGTCCTTGACGGCGTTTACTACGTCAAATTTCTTCTCGTCGGGGCAGTCCACCCGGAGTTCCGGCGTGGAATAGGTCTTGGGAACATCGGCCAGCATCTCGGAGACGGAACGGGTATCCTTTGAAACCATCTCCAAGAGGCGGAGGGAGGCATAAATGGCATCGTCATATCCGAAATAGCGGTCGGCGAAGAAGATGTGGCCGCTCATCTCCCCGCCCAGGAGGGCCTTCTCTTCCCGCATCTTCTTCTTGATGAGGGAGTGGCCCGCCTTCCACATGATGCCCTTGCCCCCGTTTTTCTTGATGTCTTCGTAGAGATTCATGGAGCATTTCACTTCCGAGACGATCGTGGCCCCGGGATGTTCGGCAAGAATGGCCCGGGAAAAAAGGATCATCAACTGGTCGCCCCAGATGATGTTGCCCTTGTCATCCACCACGCCGATCCGGTCCGCGTCACCATCGTACCCGATGCCCAGTTCCGCGTCGGAACCCGTAACCTTTTCGATGAGGAAGCGCATGTTCTCGGGGATGGTGGGATCCGGGTGGTGGTTGGGGAAGTGGCCGTCCATGTCGCAGAAGAGGCAGGTGACTTTACACCCCAGAGCCTCCATGACGGGGGCGGCGATGACACCGCCCGTTCCGTTCCCCGCGTCGAGGATGACCTTCACGGGGCGGGCGAGTTTGATATTCTCTTTCAGGTAGGTGGTGTATCTCTCCGTGATGGATGTGACCTCCACGTCCCCGTTGCCTTTTACGAAATCACCCTCCTCGATGATCTCGCGCAGATGCTGGATGAGGGGACCGTAGATGGTCTCCTTCCCGACGCAGATCTTGAACCCGTTGAACTCCGGGGGATTGTGGCTTCCCGTGATCATCAGCCCGCCGTCGACGTCCAGGTTGAACAGGGCGAAATAGAGCATCGGTGTGGGGCAGACGCCAATGTCGATGACGTGGCATCCCGACTCGGTGAGCCCCTTCACCAGGTTGTCCCGGAGACGGTCGGAGCTGAGCCGGCAGTCCCTTCCGAGGGCGATCTTCGGATTGGATATTCCCTTTTCCTTTATCATCATGACCGCGTAGCCGCGCCCGAGGCTTTCCACCACCTCGGGGGTCAGGTCTTCATCGACCCGGCCGCGAACATCGTACTCCCTGAATATCTGCGGATTCATTCCCGTATCCCTCCTTTTGAAAGTACGCTTACTTTACTCGAAATAGGGCAGGGTTTCAAGGGATAAAGAAACTCCAAGCGTTACAGGATGTAGTATAACCATACTACCCACGCGAGGCAGATGACCATGGCGGGAGGGAGGTGCCGTGGCTTTAAGGCGGGCAGAGGGTTTTGGGAAAGAATAAGGACGCCTTCCGCATAGCCCCTCAGGACGAGGAGTTGGCTCCATCTGCCCATTCGTTTAATTTCGTCCCGGAAAATCAGGGGGAAATGCCCAAGCCCTTTGAGGGTCCTTCGGATCCGGCTCGGTTCCCCTTTTATGACCTCGGAGACCTGGAGACTCCATGAGGTGGGCAGAATGCGAAGCCACTGGAGGATCAGGAAGAGGGCGATGATCCAGAGATGGAGATTGAGTCTCCTGAGGAGAGGAAGGCGTCTCGCCCGCGCCATCAACTGGAAGATGAAGAGGCTTGAAACGCTCGAGGTGATCAGGAAAGAGAGAAAGAAGAAAAGGGCCAGTTTCTGTGTGATCCATGCCCCTTCTGCGAGGCCGTCCCTTGTGACGTAGAGGGGGCCGATGTGCAGGAGGATGGTTCCGGGCGTGAAGAAGGCGTGGAAGAGGAGGGCCAGGCAGAGAAAGGGAAGAATCCCGGCCATTTTCAGCAGGTTTTTCCCGGGATGTAGGGAGGCGATGAAGGAGAAAATCAGGGTGACGATCCAGAGACCGATGACGGCGATCCAGTCACGGGACGGAATCGTCAAGACGAAGATAACGAGTGAGACTGCGGTGAGGAGGTTGATCCCCGGGTGCGTGCGGGAGGCCGGAGACAAAAAAGGGAAGGAAGAAACGGTTGGTGTCTTCTCCCTTCCCTCTTTCACAGGATTTTATGGAACTTACTCTGCCGAGGCGGCTTCCGCGATGGCGGCTTCT
>CAZKUZ010000099.1:0-3204 GCA_964556045.1 uncultured Thermodesulfobacteriota bacterium
CGGGTCGGTTTTTTGAAGGATCAGACCGTCTTGAAGAAGGACAAGGTCCGGCAGTTCCGGGACGAGGTGGCGGCCGTGGCGGCCATCAGCCCCGAAATCGCCGAGGAGGCCTGTGACCTGATCGAGGTGGAATACGAAGAACTCCCCGGGCTCTTCGATCCCTTCGAGGCCATGAAGGAAGACGCCCCCCTCATCCACGAGGTTGACGCGAGGGGACGCCCCATCCGGACCAATATCCTGCCGCTTCCCTGGAAGTTCTCCGCGGGGGACATCGAAGAGGGGCGCAAGGCCTCCGCGTACATCGTCAAGGACACCCTGGAGACCACGTGGGTCAATCAGTGCTGTATGGGGACGAGCGGGTGTATCGCCGAGTTCGATATGAACAACAACCTGACCCTTTACAACCAGGCCAACGTCATCTTCTGGGACAAGCGGCGTATCATGGAGTATTTCGCCCAGATCGGCCTGAAAGACAGCAAGGTGCGGATCGTCAACCCCATCGTGGGGGGGAGTTTCGGGACGAAGCTGGACACGGATATCTATGAATTCATCGCGATTCAGCTTGCCCTGAAGACCCGGCGTCCCGTCAAGATCCTGTTCACGCGCGAGGAGGAATTCTTCGCCCTGCCGCCACGCCAGCCGGCTGTTTTCGAGATCGAGCAGGGGTGCGACAAGGACGGGAAACTCACCTTCAGGTGGGCGAAGGCGATCCTCGACAACGGGGCCTATACCTCCTGGGGGGCCACGACGCCGTCCGTGATGATGATGCCCATGTCGTCGCTCTACCGTGTTCCCAACGTCTACTTCGAGGCGACATGCGTCTACACCAACAATATCTACTGCCAGGCGATGCGGGGGTACGGAAACCCGCAAGCGACCTTTGCCGTCGAGACCTCCATGGATCACCTGGCGGAGGAGGCGGGGATCGATCCCGCCGAGCTGCGCCTCATCAACTGCAACCAGTCCGGGGACGTCACGCCGATGCGGCTGAAGATCACCTCCTGCGGCCTGGAGGAATGCATCAAGGGTGTCAAGGAGAAGCTCGACTGGGACAAGAAGCGTGGGAAGCGAAACGGCCGGGGCGTGGGTATGGCCTCGCTGATCCACGTGGCCGGAGGCGCACGGGTCTACAAGTCCGACGGGCACGGCATGATCATCAAGGTGGACGAGCACGGTCACGTGGATGTCATGTCCGGCGGGACGGATCAGGGACAGGGATCCCCGACCGCCCTGTCACAGATTATCGCGGAAGCCCTTGGATTCAGGCCGGATGACATCAACCTGATCTTTGGCGACACGGCCTTCGGCTTGTGGGACGCGGGAACGCACGCGAGCCGCCACACCTTCATCGCCGGGAACGCCGCCCTCGAGGCCTGCGCCAAGGTCAAGCGGCAGATCCTCGAGCTTGCCGTCGTCGAGCTGCCGAAGCTCATCAAGCACCAGATCAAGCGCCGGAAGCGGAAAGACCCGGATTTCAAGGAACCCGACCTCGACTTCAGTCTCATCGCGAATCCCGAGGATCTGGACATCAAGGACCGGATCGTTTTCAGCAAGAAAGACCCGGAGAATCCGTATTTCAGAACGGAGGTGAGCAACATCCTCCGCGAGGCCCTGCACGTGGGAACCGGGAAGAGCCGCGTCGTGGTGGGAGAGGCCTTTTACGACCCCCCCACGGAGATGCTGGACAGGGAATTCAAGGGGAACCTTTCCTGCACCTACGCCTTCGGAACCACCGGGGTCGAGGTGGAGGTGGATGAAAAGACGGGAGAGGTCAAGATCCTGCAACTCTACGCGGCGCACGACGTGGGGAAGGCCATCAACCCGACCCTCATCAAGGGACAGATCTACGGCGCGGGTTATATCGGTGTCGGGTATGGACTGACCGAGGAGATGAAACTCGAAAAGGGTAGGGTGATGAATCCCAACTTCCTCGACTACAAGATGCTGACGGCCAAGGACAACATCCCGGTCACCCCCATGATCATCGAAACGGATGAAAAGGACGGACCCTACGGGGCGAAGGGGATTGGCGAACCCGGGTTGGTGCCCACGGCGCCCGCCATCGCCAATGCCGTCTACGACGCGGTCGGCGTGCGAATCACCGACCTTCCTATCACGCCGGAGAAGGTGCTCAAGGCATTGAAGGAAAAGAGGGAAGGGAAGTAAGAAGGAGGCTATCGATGTCCAGGTGGTTGTCCATTGCCTTTTGTTGGGTCCTTTTAACGGGAATCGTTCTAACAATGGGAGGACAAGCCATGGCATTCACGGTCAAAAGTTCGGCCTTTCAGGCGGGAGGAGAAATCCCCGTCCGGTATACCTGTGACGGGAAGGATATTTCCCCCGACCTCGCGTGGTCGGGGGCCCCGGAGGGGACTAAAAGCTTTGTCGTCATCTGCGACGATCCGGACGCCCCCGTCGGCACCTGGGTGCACTGGGTCATTTACAATATCCCCGCCCAGTCGGAAGGACTTCCCCAAGGGGTTCCGGCGATCAAGGAGCTTCCCGACGGAAGCAGGCAGGGGATCAACGATTTCAAGAGGATCGGTTACGGGGGGCCCTGTCCTCCCAAGGGTCCCGCCCACCGCTACTTCTTCAAGCTCTACGCGCTGGACACGAAGTTGAACCTGAACCCCGGTGCCACGAAGCAGGAACTCCTCGACGCCATGAAGGGGCATGTCCTGGGAGAGACGCATTTGATGGGGAAGTATAAGAGGTAAAAACAGGGGATTAAAAATTCGAATGTGACAAGTAAAAGGCGGGGGATTTCCCCCGCCTTCTGCTTTGTTCGCGACCGACGGTTGTTACATTTTCACGTCCTTGAGGGACTTGACCACCTTCACGCCGTTCTTCTCCATCTCCTTGATGGCGGCGGCGCTGGTCTTGGGATCCACGCCGCGGCAGAGGTCCTCGACCACGGTGACCTTGAAGCCCAGTTTCGCGCCGTCGATGGCGGTGCTCTTCACGCAGTAGTCGGTGGCGATGCCGAACATGATGAGCTTGTCCACGCCGGCTTTCTTCAGGGCGCTCTCCAGCACGGTCTTCTTGTCATCCCCGATGTAGAACCCGGAGTAGCTGTCCCAATCCTTCATCATCCCCTTCTGGGCCACCAGGGTAAAGAGGGAATTGTCCACGAGGATCTTGGCGTTTTCCGTGCCCTGGACGCAGTGCGGGGGCCACAGTACCTGGGTCTTCCCGTGCAGCTTG
>CAZKUZ010000100.1:0-8279 GCA_964556045.1 uncultured Thermodesulfobacteriota bacterium
AAAGGGGGAAAGAATGGAAATTTTTGAGGCCATTAAGGGGAGACGAAGCTGTAGGGATTTTCTGCCGGATCCTATTCCGGAGGAAACCATCGAGAAGATCCTTGAAGCCGCTATCTGGGCGCCTTCGCCGCTGAACAGCCAGCCTTGGTCGTTCTATGTCATTACCAACAAGGAGATCAAGGACAAGATCTTCAACGAGACGGTCCGGTGCAAGGAGTGGGCCCAGGAGGTGAGCGGGTGGAAGTGGCTGGGGGGTTACGACCCGGGGTTCCTGAAACAGGCCCCCGTGATGATCGCCGTGGTAGCGAACCCGAAGGGAACGGGTGTCGACATGTTCCAGGAGGAAGGGAATATGGGCTATCTTCAGGCCTGCGCGGCGGCCATCCAGAACATGCATCTGGCCATTCACGCCTTGGGCCTGGGCAGCGTCTGGTTTACCTTCTTCGATAAGCAGCCCATGCGGGAGATCCTCGGCGTGGGTAAGGAGCTTGTGCCCCTTGCCATTGTCTGCCTCGGCAAGATCGCCAAGGAACCCGCTCCCATGCCGCGGAAGGGGCTGGACAAGAAGGTGACCTACCTGAAATAACGCACGTCACGCGGTTTGCGTGGTTGAAATTTCATGGGTGAAGGGGAGGAAATGGATCCTCGTTTCTTTCCTTTCACCTTTTATTTTTGCCTCTTACCCGTCACAAAATCCCTTGACAATGAGGCGCCCCTTTGGATATAAGTTAACGCGTGTTCAGTAAAGAGCGGGTTATTTTCAGTTCGCCATAAAAAAGTTCAAGGAGGAATGCCAATGCAGGTAATCGTTGTAGGTGGTGCCGGAACCATGGGACAAGGCGTGGCCCGGGACCTCATCAAGCAGGATAAAATCACGAAGGTGACACTCGGGGATATCGTGACGGACCCGAATAGATTACAGGAAAAATTGCGTGCCAGCGATAAGGTTTCCCTCATCAAGATCGACGTGAACGATCACGACGGCCTGGTGGAGGCCATCAAGGAGAACGACGTGGTGATCAACACCGCGGGACCTTTCTACAAGACGGCGGTGGCGGTGGCGCGGGCCGCCGTGGAGGCGGGTGTCAACTACATCGACATCTGTGACGACTACGAAGCCGTTCCCATCCTCTTCTCATCCGACATCGACGAAACCGCCAAGAAGGCGGGTGTGACCGTCCTCACGGGCATGGGTTCCGATCCGGGAACGAACAACGTGCTGGTCCGCTGGTACGCGGACAAGCTGGATCAGGTGGAGGAGATCAAGCTCTTCTGGGTGGTCAGCATCGCCGAGCTTCACGGGGCGGCGTGGGATCACAGCCTTCACATGGTAACGGGGGAGCTTCCCCAGTATATCGACGGAAAGCTCGTCCACGTGGAGGGGGGAACGGGTGAAGAGACGGCCACGTTCCTCGATCCCCTTGGCACCTGCGTGATGCGGTACGTGGGGCATCCCCAGCCCATCACCATTCCCAAATATATCGAAGGGGTAAAGAACGTGATCATCAAGGGGGCGCTCATCCCGACGTGGGTGGACGAGCTGATCAAGGAGCAGCGGGACACGGGCTTTTTGAGCACGGAGCCGGTCGATGTGAAAGGAACAAAGGTGGTTCCCTACGACCTGACCCTGAAGATGTGGGAGAAGATCCCCGAAGGCAGGGACAACGGGCCCCAGGCTTCCGGTCTGAAGGTCATCGTGAAGGGTATTCGGGGTGACCACCGGGTGACCTATACGGCCGACATGGTAGGTCGGATGGCGCCGGGCACGGGCCTTCCCGCCTCCATCGCCGCGTTGATGATGGATGACGGCTACGTGACGGTGAAGGGCGTCGTGGCACCGGAGGGATGCATCGATCCGGAGAAATTCCTCTCCGAGTTCATCAAGCGGGGAGCCAGAATTCATCAAACAGAAACGGTGGAATCCCTGCTTAAGGTTTGAAAGGAGAGCAGCACATGAAAGAGACAGCCAAACTTAATCTGACGAAAAGCCTCGAGCTGTACGAAGAGGCCAAGACCCTGATCCCCGGGGGGGTGCTGGGCGCGAGGAAACCCACCGACTTCATCATGGGGGAATACCCGATTTTCATCGTGGAGGGGAAGGGGGCCCACTTCAAGGACGTGGACGGGAACGAATACATCGATTTTCTCTGCGGGTACGGTCCCATCATCCTCGGCTACCGGGAAGAAGAGGTGGACAATGCCGTCATCGACCAGATCAAAAACAAGGGGTTCTGCTTCAACCTTTCGCAGCCCTATCAGAACGTCCTGGCGCAGAAGGTGAAGGAGCATATCCCCTGCGCGGAAATGAGTATCTTCCTGAAAACCGGCTCGGACGCCACCACGGCGAGTATCCGGATCGCCCGGGCCCATACGGGCCGGATCAAGGTGATGCGGTGTGGCTACCACGGGTGGCACGACTGGTGCGTGGAGATGAAGGGCGGCATCCCCGAGAAATTCTATGAGGACGTTTACGGATTCCGCTACAACGACCTCGACCAGTTGGAAGATTTGATGAAACAGCACGGGGACCAGACGGCGGCCATCATCATGACACCGTTCGGGCATCCCCTGCACCAGAAGATGGAGGAGCCGAAGCCGGGATTCCTCGAGGGTGTTCGGGCGCTGGCGGACAAGTACGGCGCGGTCCTCATCTACGACGAGATCCGGACCTGCTTCCGGATGAGCATGGGCGGGGCGCAGGGCTACTACGGCGTGACGCCGGACCTGACGATTCTCGGAAAGGGGATGGCCAACGGCTACGCCATCAGCGTCGTGACGGGGAAGAAAGAGATCATGATGGCGGCGGCCTCGGAGCTTTTTATTTCGTCCACCTTTTTTCCCAACAGCCTCCCTTATATCGCCGCTTTGAAGACGATCGAGATCCTGGAGCGCGACAAGGTCCTCGACGACATCTGGGAGAAGGGCGGGCGGTTTCTGAAGAAGATCCAGGCGACCATCGACAAATACGACGTCGGTGCCGAGTTGAGCGGTGTGGCACCCATGTTCTTCATCACCTTCAAGGTGGGGGAAGACGGCAACCGGCAGCTCCGGAGGGAGAGGCGGCAGGCCTTCTACACCGAGCTCATCCGAAGAGGTTTCTTTTTCACCCCCCACCATCACGCCTACATCTGTTACCGGCACACGGAGGAGGACCTGGAGAAGACGATCCGGGCCATCGACGAATCCCTCGCGTACGTGCAGGAGACGTATCCGGGATAGGCCTTTGAGACCCGGGGAGCCGGACGGTTCCCCGGGTTTTTTGTTTTGGAAAGGATGGAACATTGAAATGGGGATCCCGCATCGTGGCCGTGAAATCCCTCGGGGCGTTCAGCATAGGGATGATCCTGGCCGTTTTTCTGTGTTACGGTGGCGTTTCTTTCTCGAAGGACCTTCAGAAGTCAGCGGATAGGAGCAAAATGAAGACGGAAAAGGACATCAAGACCGCCGTGTTCGCGGGGGGATGCTTCTGGTGCCTGGAGGCGGTGTTTGACGAGCTCCCCGGTGTGGTGGAGGCGGTGTCCGGCTACACGGGCGGCCACGTGAGGAATCCCAGCTACAGGGAGGTCTGTACGGGCAAGACCGGTCACTACGAGGCGGTCCGCGTAGCGTACGATTCCCGGAAGATCTCTTATGAGCGATTGCTCGAGGTTTTCTGGAAAAATATCGATCCCACCGATCCGGGCGGACAGTTTTACGACAGGGGAAGCCAGTACAGAACGGCCATTTTCTATCTGGACGCCTCCCAAAAATCCCTCGCGGAGGAATCGAAGAAGAGGCTGGAGGCGGCGGGCATCTATTCAGACAGGATCGCGACGGGGATTTTCCCCGTCAAGGAGTTCTATCCCGCGGAGGATTACCACCAGAACTACTACAAGGCCTGCCCCCTGAAATTTGAGTCCTATCACCGGGGATCGGGGAGGGTTGGTTTCAAGGAAAGGGTGTGGGGGAAGCATCCCCGCTTCAGGCTCTTCCCGGAGGGACAGCGCTACTGGCTCGGGTATCGGAAGCCTCCCCGAAAGGTCCTGAAGAGACAGCTGTCCGCGCTGCAGTTCGAGGTGACCCAGGAGAACGGAACGGAGTTTCCCTTCAAGAACGAATACTGGGACAACCATCGACCCGGGATCTACGTGGATATCGTTTCCGGGGAGCCCCTGTTCTGTTCCGTGGACAAGTTCGATTCCGGGACGGGCTGGCCCAGCTTTTCCAAGCCGCTGGAAGCGGAGAACATCGTGGAGAAACCGGACGACTCTTACGGAATGCACCGAATCGAGGTTCGAAGCCGCCACGCGGATTCCCACTTGGGGCACCTGTTTCACGATGGGCCGCCCCCGACGGGCAAGCGATACTGCATCAACTCCGCGGCGTTGTATTTCATCCCGAAGGAACGCCTTGTGGCGGAAGGTTATGGAGGGTATCGAGGCCTGTTCTCGGGGAAATAACGGCTCGTAAAATTCGAGGGATCACCGATCCGGCGCCCCGGCAGCACGAGCGAGAGGGCCGTTGAACCGATCCAGGTGGTGGTTTCTTGGGGCACTTGTGTTGAGATGTATTTGGTGGTATAGTTTAACCAAGTTTGTATCCTGATTTGTGAGGTTTTAGCTCATTTCTTCTCTGTTTTACTGCGCGGATACCAAGGGAGAAAACGGACAACGTTTCTTCACGAAGGGAAGGTTTATGAAAGTTTTACTGGTTTATCCTGAGTTTCCAGACACATTCTGGAGTTTCAAACACGCACTCAAATTCGTTCACAAAAAGGCGGCACAGCCCCCGCTGGGCCTGCTCACGGTCGGAGCCATGCTCCCGAAAGACTGGGAGGTTCGCCTGGTCGATATGAACGTGACGCGGCTCACGGAGAGGGATCTCCGCTGGGCGGATTATGTCTTTATCAGCGCGATGATCGTCCAGAAGGCCTCGGTGAATGAGGTTATTTCGAGGTGCAAGGGAGTGGGGGTGAAGATTGCCGCGGGAGGCCCCCTCTTTACGAGTGAATATGATCAATTCGAGGAGGTGGACCACTTGATCCTGAACGAGGCGGAGATCACCCTGCCTCCCTTTTTAGAGGACCTGGAAAGGGGTTGTCCAAGGCATATCTACCGAACCTCCGATTTCGCGGATATCAAGGAAACGCCCGCCCCCGCGTGGGATCTTCTGGACATAAAACGTTACGCGGCCATGAGCATTCAGTTCTCAAGGGGGTGCCCCTTTAACTGTGAGTTCTGCAACGTGACGACCCTGTTTGGGCATCGCCCGAGGATAAAGGATGCTACTCAGATCATTGCGGAGCTGGATGCCATCTACAACCAAGGATGGCGGGGACGCGTGTTTTTCGTGGATGACAATTTCATCGGAAACAAGCGATATCTCAAGAAAGAGTTGCTCCCGGCCCTGATTGATTGGCGAAAGGGCAAGAAGGGGGTTCCGCTCAACACGGAGGCTTCCGTGAACCTTGCCGATGATGGCGAGTTGATGGAAATGATGGTCCAGGCGGGTTTTGACACCGTCTTCATCGGCATCGAAACCCCGGATGAGGGGAGCCTTGCCGAATGCAACAAGAAGCAGAACAAGAACCGGGATCTGGTCCAGAGCGTGAAGACGATCCAGCGGGCCGGGCTTGAGGTCCAGGCGGGTTTTATCGTTGGGTTTGATCACGATACCCCTTCGATCTTTCAGAGACAGGTCGAGTTCATCCAGAGGACCGGCATCGTCACGGCCATGGTGGGCATTCTCCAAGCCCCCTTCGGCACACCCTTGTATGAACGGCTCAAGAGGGAAGGGCGGGTGCTGGGGGACATGTCGGGAGACACGGACGGGACCACCAATATCATCCCGAAAATGGATCCCAAGCTGCTGAAGGACGGGTACCGTTACATCATGTCCCATATCTATTCCCCCAGGAATTACTATCAGCGTGTGCGGGTCTTTCTAAGGGATTACAAGAAACCGAAGATCAACGTGCCGATCGATTTCCAGTATGTCGTTGCCTTCTTCCGGGCGAACATCCGCCTCGGGATTATTGGCAAAGAGCGTTTTCAGTATTGGAAGATGTTGTTTTGGACCCTGTTTCGCAAGCCCAGCATGTTCCCCCTGGCCGTTACGTTTGCCATCTACGGCTACCACTTCCGTAAGGTCGCCAAGTTATAGGAATGGGCTCAAAGGGAGGCCTGTTAAAATCTTTCCCGTTCTGTGATTCCCGATCCATACGCCCGCTCCACGTCTTCGATGGGGATGTGGAGCTGCTTACTGATTTCCAGGGGACGCATGCCTTTTTTCAAGAGATACCGAATGGCCTCTTCCACGGCGTCAGGTTTTTCCGGAGCCGGTTCCTCCTCCCGAGAGGGGGAAGGAGCTGAAGGCTGAGCGGCTGGTGTCGAAGGCTGTGGCGTGGCCGGTTCGAGGGAGGGCTCTTTTTCCTCCGTTGGCCCGGTTTCTACGGCGTTGAGAACCCGTTGCGCCAACTCGATCTCCCGGCGGAGCCTCTCGACCGCCTCGTCTGCCGAAGAGGGGTATCTTTCAATATCCTGCTCCCCGCTTTGAGTGGGCATGCTGTTTAGCCGCAACTGCCGTAGAATCCATTTCTTCAGAAGTAATCGCTGTTTATGCTCCCTGAAGAGGACGAAGAGGAGAAAGAAGATCAGGACTATGAGGAAACAGTCGATAATGAGCTGAAAGAGGGGCCAGTTAAAGGATGATGTATCCATGGAGTTGCCTTTTTGAATGTTTAACGTGATGGTTCGAGTATTTTCTTTGTTCTTGACACGGTCTTTCTCGTCGATTAACGTTTCTGAATCTAACAAATTGTAGGAGAGTTCTCAGGACTTGTCAAATGGGTTGCCTTGAAATGACAAAATCCGCCGGTGGAGGGCCCTCGAGGGAATGATAAGGGTTTACAGGGGAGAAGCAAAAAAATTCGACGCGGAGGTCTCTCTTTCGGCGCCGGTAGAGGCATTGGGGCGCCCCGGTCTGGTTCGAATTTTGGGAATCGAGGGACAGGAGAGGAAGCACCGCGCCTACATGCTTGCCCAGCGCGCCCTGATCGATTTTGGAGAGGGGCTTTTGGAGGTGGAAAACGTTCCGGCCCGCGAGCCGATCGAGGTGAGGTATCTGGATCAGGTGATTCGTCTGGAGAAAGGATGTGTGTTGGCGATGGATGAGGATCAGAATCTCTGTTTTCTCATCCACGAAGACGTTCCCCTCAAGCAGATGCTTTCGATCCTCAACCGGGCGGCCACCCGATTGATTCGGCTGGACGTTCCCTGAACGGGGCGGTAGTATTTCATCGCTTCCGGGATCAGGGCCTTGATCCGCGCGATCCTGTTTTTGTCGAGGGGATGGGTGGAAAGGAACTCCAGGGCGGGCTTGTCCTTCGACTCTTGGGCCATTTTCCCCCAGAAACTAAGGGCGGCGTGAGGGTCGTATCCCGCCAGGGCCATGAGAATGAGCCCGATGTGATCCGCCTCGTATTCCTGGGTTCGGCTGTAAGGCAGCAGGACTCCCAGGTTGGCGGCGATTCCGTAGGCCGCGTCGAAGGCCTGTGCCGCCTCCGGCGTCTGGATGTTCAAGGCCATGAGGGCGGCCTGTTCCCCCATCTTAGCCAAGAGAGACATGCTCATCCGCTCCGCGCCGTGGCGGGCCAGGGCGTGGCCTACCTCGTGGGCGATGACGGTGGCGAGTTCCGCCTCCGTCTCGGCGTATTTGAAGATTCCCGTGTAGACAAAGATCTTTCCCCCCGGGAGGCAAAAGGCGTTGGCGACCTTCGGCTTGTCAATGACGTAAAATTCCCATTGAAAGTCCGGGCGGTTGGCGGCCCGGGCGATGCGCATGCCGACACGGCGGACGAGGTCGTTGTAGTAGGGGTCGTGGCTGAGCGGTTCCTTCTGAAGAATCTCTTTGGAGGCCTGGTTCCCGAGCGCTATCTCTTCCTGGGGGCTCACGAGCATCAACTGACTGCGCCCCGTGTAAGGGGCCGTGGCACAGGCCATGAGGAGAAAGAATAAGGAGAGAACAAGGCCTATTTTTTTTACAAAGTCCGTGATACCCATAAAGCTGTCCCTTGTCGAGATTATGATTTAATATAACCTTTTTTGGACGAGCTGGCAAATTCCGGGATTTTTCTTATCGGGCCGGGCAAAGCGCGTTTCCCTTGACAATCGGGCGGGCATTCACTTATGATATAAGTATCTATATGAGATATAAGTTATCGTATTACGATAATATCAAGATGGAGGAAAGGAATGATGAGAGATTTTGAGCAGGTTGGGATCGTTGGCGCGGGGTTGATG
>CAZKUZ010000101.1:0-1883 GCA_964556045.1 uncultured Thermodesulfobacteriota bacterium
ACGCCGTGGATCCGCAGGATGATGATGTGAATCACAACCATCACGGCGATGGCCGTGGGAAGTATCGCGGCATGGAGGACAAAGAACCGGTTCAGGGTATAAGGACCGATCGACTCACCGCCCATCATGAATCGCGAAATCGTGGGACCGATGAGGGGAACCTTGGAGGCGATCTGCGTCCCGATGGTCATGGCCCAGTAGGACTGCTGCGTGTAAACGAGGGAATACCCGGTAAAAGCGGTTCCCAGCGTCAAGAGCAGAAGGATCGCGCCGGACATCCAGCACAGTTCGCGGGGATGACGGAAGGCTCCCGTGGCGAAGGATCGAATGGCGTGGAGAGACACGGTCACCACCATGATCTCGGCGGCCCAGTGGTGGATGGCCCGAACCCACCAGCCGAAGCGGATATCGTTGGTGATTCGGCCGACACTTTCATACGCCTGATCCGGATGGGGAACGTAGTAAAAGGCGAGGAGGAGTCCCGTTACGATCAGGACGAAAAACATCAGGGCGGGGGCGCCTCCCAGGCAGTACCACCAGTATTTCATGTGGGCCGGAAGAATCTCTCCAACGAGGTCTTCCTTGACCTTGCCCCAATCCACCGGAAGGGACTGGTCAATCCAACCTTTCGTTTCTTTTGTTTCTTCCATATTACACCTCTCTTACAGACACATAGATATTGCCGTCTTTGACCGTGACTTTGTACTTGTCCAGGGGACGGGGCGGCGGCCCGGCGATGTTTTTACCGCTGGCGTCGAAATATCCCTTGTGGCATGGACAAAAAAACTGCTTCTTCTCCGCCTGCCACTCGACCTCGCACCCCAGATGGGTGCAGATCTTGGAAAAGGCCGAAAGTTTCCCCTTGTTGTTGATGAGGATGGCCTTTTTCCCCAGCCCGTCTATGAATTCGAGGGACGCCCCGTCGGGAAGCTCGCTGAGGTTCCCCACCAGGACATCAACATACTTGACTTTCTTTTTGGCCGGGACCAGGTATTTCAGGCTGTAGATAGCGGCCGTTCCGAGGCTGAGGACCAACCCGACGGTCATGGCGGCGCTGGACAGGAAGTCGCGGCGGCTTACCTCATTCCCGGAAGAACTCTCTTCCATGGGCATGTCCTTGGCTTGCACGTGTTCTCACCTCCTTTCCGTGTGAACTGGCCGGCAGAGGGTTGGAGGTTGATGTGGTTGGTTAAATTTTGACACGGCCCCTGCCTTCGTGGAATTTTATCCCCGTGAAATGTTAAATTGACGCAAACGGATGTAAATTTTCTGTAAAATTTCGTTTCCCCGCCAGGTTGACGAACCAGTCACGATGAATTAAAAATAGGCAAAGGAACGCAGCCGATCCGACACCCGAACGATGAAATTGCCGTCGAATGCATGAAGAAAGAGATGTTTTCCATATGTTTTACCAGAATCTGAGCTTTAAATATTTCATCGCCATCACGGGCGTTCTCTGCCTGATGGTAATCGGCATATTCGTTCATTTTTACCATCTACAGAAAGAGGCCATCCTCGGCGAGGTCAAGAACCAGGCGAAGATCCTCAGCCGGCAGGTTCTCCTCACCCGAAGCTGGCTCGCCGAGATGGGCGGGGTCTACGTCAAGAAACAGAAAGGCATGGAGGCGAATCCCTACCTGGGCAGCGAGGGAAAGATCGAGGGGAAAGACGGGACCTGTTACCTGCTTCGCAACCCCGCCATGGTCACACGGGAACTGTCCGAATACGCGCGACGGGAAGGTCTCTACCAGTTCCGTCTGACCAGCGAACGTTACATCAATCCCGCCAACGCCCCGGACGGAACCGAACGATTCGCACTCAACCTTTTCAAAAGAAAGACTCAGAAGGAGTATTTCGTCCAACAGGAAATCGACGGGCAACAG
>CAZKUZ010000102.1:0-2725 GCA_964556045.1 uncultured Thermodesulfobacteriota bacterium
GCGAATTCATACATACTTCTCAAAAAATATCCTCACTTCTTTTTCGTTGTTTCTGATTTCCGACCCACGGTCGTGGAATCCAATATTCCGGGCCGTTTAGGTAAGGACTGCAGTGTAACACAGGCCCACGGAGAAAGCAAATCGATCCGTGGTTTTACGAGACAGCCTTGAAATCTTTACGGGGTACCCGAAAACGGTAGGGGAGTTCCCTCGCGATAGACGAGGGCGTGGCAGACGGCGATGAGGGTGTCCCGGTCGTCCGTGACGCGGATGTCGTAGGTGGCGGTCCTCCGGGTGCGGTTGATCTCTTTCGCCTCGGCGGTGAGAATCGCGCCGGCGGCCGGGGCGTTGAGGTAGGTGATATTCATGTTCAGGGCCACAGCGAGGGTGCCGTGGGAGTTGGAGGCGGTTTCGAAGGCCTCGTCGATCAGGGCGAAGATGGCCCCGCCGTGGATCATGCCGAAGAGATTGTGCATCTCGGGCGTGGCACGCATCCGAACCTTCGAGGTGCCTTCTCCGATGTCGACAAGCTCGATGCCCAGGTTGCGCGCGAAGGGTTCCTCCTTCACCCGGCGGACAAATTCCCTTTTGACTTCTTCTTCCATCCCCAACTTTCGCTGCCGGTAGCGAGGTTACTCCATCGTGATATCCACGTTCAGTTCATTCCCGATTTCCGCGAGGCCTTCCTCGATCTTCGCCAGATCCGCCTCCGGCGCGACCTCAAACTCGAGGTGGATGGTGTACATGGGAGCCCCGGTCTGGGGGGACGGGGTGCTCTTGGACTCGAAATGGGTGATGTTGATTCCGTTGTCGGCCAAATACCGGCTGATCTTAAAGACGATGCCCGCCTGGTCCAGGCCTTCAACGCGAAGGGTATGAAGCTTGACATCCTTTTTGGACGTAGAGGAAACCTCTGAGATAGGGCGGACAAAGGCGGAGATTCCCCGTTCCATCTCCAAACGACGGCATTCCCGTTCGAGGGAATTAATGAGCGGCTCCATCCCGGGGCCGGTATCTTCACCCTCAACGAGAAAAATCATGGCGAACTCATCCGACAAATTGGTCATGGTGGAATCCTCGAGGCTGCACCCGTTTTCGTAGATAACCCGGGCCACATCCGCGATAAATCCCAAACGGTCTTTGCCGAAAGCCGTCATGATGAATCTTTTTCGCATCAGAAACCTCCTCTATGTATTTGGTTGTTTTATCCTTCAATCATTTCCTTCGCGCGATAGGAACTCCTCACGAAAGGACCGCTGAATACCGCTTTGAATCCAATCCCGAGCGCCCGCTCCTTCCAGGCCTCGAACTCTCCGGGCGGCACGTACCGTGCCACGGGGAGATGATCCTTAGAAGGCCGAAGATACTGGCCCAATGTCAACAGCCGACAGCCGGCATCATAGATATCCCGGAGGGTCTCCTCGATTTCTTTCCCCGTCTCGCCCAGTCCCAGCATGATGCCCGATTTGACCGGGATATCCGGGAAGGTCTCCGCGGCCTGAGAGAGAAGATCGAGGGACCGACGGTAATCGGCTTGGGGGCGCACCAGGGGATAGAGCCGGGGAACCGTTTCAATATTATGATTGAGGACGTGGGGGTGGGCATCAAGCACCGTCTTCAACGCCGACGGGTCCCCCTTGAAATCGGGAATGAGAACTTCCACCCGGGCGTGGGGCAGGCGATTCCGAACGGCCCGGATGGTTTCCGCGAAGAGACGCGCGCCGCCGTCCTGGAGGTCGTCGCGGGTGACGGAGGTGACGACAACGTAATCGAGCCCCAGGGTCTCCGCGGCCCGCGCCACGCGGTCCGGCTCGCCGGGATCGGGCGACGCCATGGGACCGTGCCCGATGGCGCAGAAACGACAGTTTCGGGTACACCGATCCCCAAGGATGAGAAAAGTCGCCGTGTGTTTGGAAAAACACTCCCAGATGTTCGGGCACCGGGCCTCCTGACAGACGGTATGGAGATGATTTCGGGCGAGCATTTCCCGGACATTCTCGAAATCGGGCCCCCGTGGCAGGCGCTTTTTCAGCCACCTCGGCTTTCTCAGGGTGTCTTCCTCGCGCAAAACCTTTTTGGCTGCCACGGCATTCATGGATGATTGACGATCTCCCCGCAAGAACTCGTATACCTGTCAAGGGCCCCCGATGTCTCGAATAGGTCCTTCAGATGTATTATCAGGGCCTCTTTGACGCTATCGATTTTTATATCATGACCTCCCGCCTCCTTCAAGGAAGTCATGGAGACCCCGGTGAGGCCGCAGGGGCGGATCCACGAAAAGGGTTCGAGGGAGAGGGAGACGTTCAAGGCAAGTCCATGGTAGGTAATGCCGTGCCGGACGGCGATACCGATGCTACCAAGCTTCTGATTTTCCACCCACACACCGGGATTGCGCGGGTTTCTGGACGCCGCGACACCAAAGTCGGAGGACGCCCGGATCATGGCCTCCTCGAGGCGGGCGATGTGGTCGGGGATCCGAAGGCGGGCGGCCCGAAGGTCGATGATAAGATAGACGACGACCTGTCCCGGCCCGTGATAGGTAATATCCCCGCCCCTCTCCGCGCGCACAACCTGGATATCCCGTTGGCGCAAGAAGTCTTCCGAAACCATGAGGTTTTCCCGGCCCGCGTTTCGACCCAGGGTAAAAACCGGGGTATGTTCCAAGACAAGGGCGACATCCGTCTCAAGGGTTCCCGTGTGACGCTGGGAGACCAGGCGATGCTGC
>CAZKUZ010000103.1:0-6211 GCA_964556045.1 uncultured Thermodesulfobacteriota bacterium
TCCTGATAATAGTTCTTCACGTCTTCGTCGGTCACCTTCACCTCGGGCCAGAGGACCTTGTTCTCCAGCTCTTTGACCAGCCGCTGGCGCTTGTAGAATTCGTAGATATCCTTGAGCTTGGTCTTCTCGTAATGGCGGTTCAGGGCCTCCCACGTGGTCAGGGTCTGGGAAATGGTATTGTTCACGATTCCCCGTTTGAGCCTTTTGAGGTCCTCCTCCGAAGGCTTTCTCCCCTTCTTGACACGCAGCTTCACATCCTTCTTCAAAAAAGTCTGGAACTGCTCTCCCGTCATGGACTGGTCTCCTATCTCCAGGACCTTCTTCTTCGCCAAATCATCCGGAAGCTTATCCAATCCGATCTTTCCGATGGCCTCCTCGTCGATGTGAACGGGATACTTCTTTTTCAGCCGTTCGATCAGCTCCCCCGTCAGCCGCGCCGATTCCCTCTTCTTGAACTTGACGGCGATCCTTCGGTGCAGCTTCTGATAATCCTCCTTGTCACCTTCCTTCCGCTCCTTTACCCAAAAGATATAGGTCCACATCTTGTATTTCAGTGGCCCGATGATGTCTCCCGATTTCGCGGAAAGGAGGGGTTTTTTCAGCTCCTCGGGAATGGAAACGGGGCGTTCCCACTTGAAGTCCTTCGCCTTTTTTTCGGCCTTGAGTTTTTCGTAAAGCCTCTGGAAATCCTTGGCATCCCGGATCTCGGCCTTCCACTTCTCGGCTTCCTTCGGGTCGTCCGTGACGAGGGCGAATATCCTCAAACGGGGAACGTAGTTCCGTTCGTATTCCTCCCAGAGGGTATCAGGGTTGAGGTCGATTTTGCTATCCACCTCGTCGTAACGGAGCTGGAGCAATCCGCGAACCTCCCGAAAGATCCTCAGCTTGCGTTTGTAGGAGGGATCGTCCTCGAACCCCATCGCCCTCGCCTCCTGGGAGAGCAGCACCCAGTCCACGAACGGTCCCGCCGTTTCCGGAAATTTCATTCCCTTCTCTTTCCAGAAGCGCCACCATTTGAGGACATCCTCCTTGGTAAAAGACTCGTCGTTCACCTTCACCACGTAGGACTTCCCGAAAAACGCCCCCGCCGTCCGGGCGGAAAATCCCAGCAGCAACGCGACGCACAACCCCAAGATCCATTCATTCTTCCTCATTGACAACCTCCCAGTCCCTTCTCGCGCCAGCTTTTCAGGACATCCATAACCATTTGCCTGGCCAGCCCCGTCAACGTATCGATTTCCCCGAAATGCATCACCTTCCGATAATCCTCCCCCTCACGCGCGTAGTAGGTCGTCCATAAAAGGCGTCCTGTCGCCGCTTCCCGCATCTTCAATTCAAACGCCAGGTGGACCCTATCCTTCTCTTCCACAGCCTCAACGATCTCTCCGGAAAGGAGGGCGTCCACATGGGTCGCCTTATAGATCATGCTCTGAAGCTCCGGTGTAAGTGAGCGCCCCGGAAAGACCTTTCCTCTCAAAAGAATCCTTCGAATCACGCCTTCCTCAATCACCTGAAACTCCCTCGATCCCGCCATTTCCGACAGAAAAATCCGGTAAAGCATTAGCCCCGCCGCCGGGTACTTCGTCTGGTTCTGAAAGGGAAGCACGGCGATGCTGCACACCCGGGGCATCGACTTTGCGGTAAGAGAAACCAGGGGGTGCTTCCGCTTCTCTCCCGCGCATCCCTGAAAAATCAGCAAAACTCCCAAAAACAACGTGACGCAAAGCCCTCGCTTCCTTTCAAAATTCATTGATCCATCGCTTCAACTTTTTCGTCTTTCCGCCATACGCGCCGGCCTTCACGATCTTCAACTTCTTGTTCCTCAGGAGGAGCTTGTTTCCGAAGTCGTCCCTCAGCTCCAGCGTATAACGAAGCCCCTTCTTGTTGGGAACCTTGATGGCAGGGGGCGTCCCCTCCCCCTCCTTCCGCACAATGAGATTCCCTTCCTTGTCCCAGATCTCGAAGCGCCAGTCGGTCAGGGGAACAGGATGTTTCCCCACGGTTACCACCACTTCCAGGGTCTTTTCTTCGTCTAAGGCCTCTACCGTCACCTCCGGCAACTGTCGAACGAGAAGGAGCCGCACCTCCGCTTTGGATTCGTTTCCCGCCAGGTCCCAGATGGTCAGCCGGGCGAGATAGGGCCCATTCGGGAGGAGGTAACCCGTTCTGTCCGTTCCCCGCCAGATGAAAGCCGGCGGGAGGTGCCCCTGGCGGACCTCGCGAGCCACCGTCTTCTTTTCATCCAGGGAGATAATCTCCAGACGCCACCTGGAAATGGGTTCTCCCTCATCCAGGACCGGAACGAGCCGCACGTGCCTCCGGAAAGCGATACCCCGAGACAAATGCTCCCCGTGGGAGGTCTTGAGAGTAAATTTCGGGGGACGGTTATCCACGAAAAAGGTCGTAAGGAAGATCCGCTTTTCCATCATCCACGGGGCCCCCCACCGCGCGATGAGGCTCACGGGATACCGACCTTCCACGGGAGGTGCCTTCCAGGCAGCCGTGTAGTACCCTTCCGACTTCACGGCAGGAATCCGCTTGTCCTTCCCGATCAGAAATTCGAGGCTTTCGGGAGGATCCCCCGACATGTCCAGCTTGATCCCGCAGGTAATCTCACGGGCACTCCGGGCGTGGCGGGGGTGCAGATACATCTGGAGAATCCCGACGGTGGGCGCGGAACTCAGGCTTCGGCCCACGTCGGGGGGCAGGCTCTGTAACATCTCGTTCAGGGTAATCTCCTTCATCTCGTTCCAGGCCAGTTTCTTCAGGCCCAGAAGGGAAATCTGACTCAACTCGGACATGGCCACCGTCTGCCCCCAAACGAGACGGTAATTCGGGGCGCTCAGGATGCGGGCGCACAGGCCAAAGATCTGACGTTCCGGGTCTTCCTCCAGGACCGTTCCCAAAAGGATGAACTGGGCCTTCAGCTCATTTTCCACCTTCCGGGCCGTCACGCGGTCGGACCACCCCGTCCAGCGGAGGCGGTTCGCCGCGAGGAAATTGACGATCCTTTCCGGGGGAATGACCTGATATCCCATCTCTTGGAGCATCTCGGCCACATGGGACGAAACCTCCATGTTGATACCCGCAGCCCCCCGCGTCAGGTCCTCAAAGGGGAAGACGGCGATCTGTGCCCATACCGTTCCCCCGGCCAGGAGGATCATGAATAGAAAGACAACGGTCATGTTCCGGCACCTTCGCACGTGATTCCCCTCTACCTCAACGTCTTCAAAAGACGCTCCACCAGTTGAAAACTGACCTGGCTCAGGTCCTTGGGAGTAATCCCGAAGAGCCTCTCACTGGTGCTGTAGCCCGTCTCTGTCCCGCTGGCCTGCCAGATGATCTGACCCGAGGCCCCATCGATGAGCCGCAGGGTCAGGGCCACCACGGGGTAGCTGTAATTACGATCCCGCTTCTCCTCATAGGTATCCACGGAACCAATCATCAGTCCCTGCACCTTCAATTTCTTCGCGATCCGCTTCAGGGTAATCCGGTCCAGGGCCTCGGCCTTCCCTCCCGTCTCCTCCTGGAGGATGATCGAAACCACCGCCTTGTCCACCACGTCGAACAGCCCCATGGCAAGAATCTCCGTCGTGGTGATGTCCCTCAACCGCTCCCCTGCGTATTTCTCCTTGGAATGGTTCTCGAACTTCAGAACCGCCACCCGTTTGATATAAGACGGGTCGATCTCCTGGCGCACGAAATGCCTCATCGTTCCCTTCTTCGCGCAAGATATCAATGTCAACATCACGATACCAAGAAAGAGGGTGTTCAATATCCTATTCACTTATGCCTCCATTTACAATTAGAAATATGCAGTGAGGCTAACCATCCACGCCCACTCGGTTTCTCCTTCTGTTTCAGTCCTATCATAGGAGCTCTTGAGGGTCAAGAAAGGGCTGACTCTCCAGGATATAAATCCTGAATAATCATAAGTATTTTCATCGCCACGGGTGTTCATGACGGTAAAATTCACCTGGACCTTCGGGGTCAGGGCAATCCAGATGGAATAGTTGGAATTCAGGGTGTCTTCCCCGTTGCTCGAGATCGTAAGGTTCTCGGATCCCCGTAACGTCAGGTCATCCGACAAACTCCATGATGCATCTATGGAAATAAGTTGATCGGTAATTGAACCCTCCCGGGCAACCGTGGATTCCGATCGGTGGATATCGTAGGTGCCGTTCACCGTCAGGTCCGGGGTCAACCGCGCCGTCAGGTTGACCTGCGTCCCATACCCCTTCGTGGTTGAATCGGGGTAATAGTTCTGTGTCTGGCTGTAGTTCCCGTTCCAGCGGAGATCCAAATCCGGATAGAGGTTGGCCGTGGCCGTCACGTCAAAGGTATCCACCGTGCTGGTCTTACGTCCCCTTTCCTTGCTGAAGGCATGGGTGTACCCCGAGACGATCTGCAAGGTCTCGTAAACCTGCGAGGTATTGTTGATGGAGATGGTCGTCGTCTCGTCCTTCCCGAAGTTCTCCGTGTCCCTCGTGCTTCGGGACAGATTGAGATTCGGCTCCCAGAATCGGTTGATAAACCACGTGGCGGACAATGTGTGGCTGATATTCTTCGTGTCGTTCCCGGGGTCCGGGGAACTCTTGTCGTAGGAGAAATAGTAATGGGCGGAAAGGTTGGGAGTGAACTGATAGCCGAGGGAAAAATTGGTCCGTGACGTGTCCGATTTGATGGTCATGGTCTCGGTCCTTCCCGTTCCCATTCGGACGAGATAGGCCTTCATGGCCGGATTCTCCAATTCCGGCACGGGGATGGGAAGCTCGACGACCACTAATCTCAGGTATCGGTTCCGCTGATAGGTTCGAATGAATCGGAAAGGCAGCGTGATACTCGTTCGCAACTCATCCCATACAATACCGTCACTGCTCTCATAGAGATCCCACCGAACGGACGAAGGCACCATCTCCTGCAGAGGTTCATTGATATAGAAACGCAGTTCATCCACGGGCTGATTCCGTAGATCGATGACGATCTCCTGATTCATCTTCAGGCGCTCCCCGTTGGGAGGACGCGGGGGATTCCAGGTAATCCCGACAATCAGCGGATACAGGACCTCCTCGCCCCTGCTGGTTTCGGTTTTGATGACCGTCTTGTTGAAATTGAACTGCTGTTCCGCCGTCAGGCTCAGCTTCTCCCAATTCTTGGAATATTGGGCCTTGAAAAAATGCTGGTCCGTCTCCGTCTTGGAGGATTCCACCCTGTCGTCTTCGTCAGTTCCCCGGTAGTTGTATAACACCTCCAGACCGCGCCACTCCCGGCTGATCTGGAAACCATAGTACAGGGTATCGTCGTCCAGGCTCCGCGGGTGGGCATCGTTACTGTCGAAGGTCTGACCCACATAGAGTTGGATATCCGCGTATCCCTTGCAATCGCTCGTCAGGTTCGCGTCCCACGACCGATTGGTGACATCTGGCTGTTCCGTATCCTTCCGCTCCGTCTGGGTCCCGCTCAGGCTGAACTTGAAGAGATCGTTGACGATATCCATGGAAAGAGTCGGCGTCAGGGTTTCCTGGGTCCGCCCTCCCTGTTTACGGTTCACGTAGCGGAAGGAGGCCCCAAAGCCGATGGTGCTGGTCGCCTCGGGGGCCACACTGATGGAGTAGGACTGGGAAAAGATACCGTCCTCGTCCGAAAACTCCCAGTTCTTCCAGTCGGCGGAGAAGTCGATAGCTCTACACAGAGGAGGGTTCGCCAGGCACAGCACGAAGATCACCCACATGAAAAAAAATAACATCCTTTCCCACTGTCTCTTCCTCCCGTAGATACGCTCCCTCCTTTTCCCCCTCCCGCCGGGGGAAATGTCTTCATCTTCTTTTACAGTATACTCTATGTGTCAAGCCCAAGCCATAAAATAAAATATCTTATTCCAATACGGAAATTTTATACTTGACAAATTGAAAAGATGTAGTATTGTTCTTAATATAAATAAATACAATAAAATAGGAGGAAGAGTATAACAACAATATTTCATCAGGATAAAAAAATATCGCACTATGGAAATCTTATCCTGGTGGGAAAGGAGGAAGTGATGAAGAAGTTCAGTGTTGTTTTGGCGGGCATGGCAGTGATCGCGATGATCCTTTGGATCCCGCAAGCCGCCTGGGCCGTGCAGGGGGCATGCGTGAACTGTCATACCATGCACAACAGCCAGGATGGGGCTCCCATGGCGACGGAAGATGATGGCACCACGGCAAGGTCG
>CAZKUZ010000104.1:0-4051 GCA_964556045.1 uncultured Thermodesulfobacteriota bacterium
GAGGCGGCTCAAACCTTTCACCTCGCCCTGGGGGTCTCCCGCTTCAACGAGGAAGCCCTGAAAGAGGCGGGATACGAAAGCACCGATGTGCTGCCCCTCGTGGTGGCCACCAACGTGGACGACGGAAAGACGTTCCGCAGCCTCTACTACCTGAGCGAAAAAATCACCCTGCTGCACGTGGGAAAATGGGCCCCCAACAAAAAGATCGAAGATCTCGTCAAGGTCTTCTACTGGTATCACAGGATCAATCCCGAAAGCCGGCTGGTTCTCATGGGAAGAAACTGGGAGTGGGAAAACTATACCGTGGGCGTCCTCGACCTCATCAAGCGCCTTCGCCTCCAGGAAGAGGTCAAAATCATCCCGGGCCTGTCGTCGCGCGACCTGGCCGCCTTGTACCGGGCCAGCGATGTCTATCTCAGCATGAGCGAGCATGAAGGCTTCTGCGTGCCGTTGATCGAAGCCATGGCGGCTTCCTGTCCTGTGATCGCCTACCGGGCCGGAGCGGTTCCCGAAACGGTCGGAGGGGCGGGTCTCCTTTTCGAAAAGAAGGACTATCCCGCCGTTGCTGAGGGGATTCACGCGGTCGTGACACGGGAAGATCTGCAAAACCGGCTCAAGACGGAGGGGAAGAAACGGGCCGGGGTCTTTTCCTATGACGCCGTGTCTGAACGTTTCCGGGCCCTCCTCCCCGCAATTCTCGGCAAGGCAAAGGACTGAAATGGAAATACACCAGTTCGTCCCCGATTTCAGTTACGGCGACGCCATCGGCAACGACGCCATCGGCATCCAGCGCATCCTCAAGGGCTGGGGCGTCGAGTCGAAGATCTTCAGCAAGGTCATTCACCCCATGTACTGGAACCGGGCGGAATTCTACCTCTACTACCGCTACCACCACAATCCCGACAATATCCTTATCTTTCACTATTCGACGGGAACGGAGCTCATCGACTTCGTCCGGGAGTTCCCGGAGCGGAAGATCCTCATCTACCACAACATCACCCCGGCCCAATACTTCGAAAAAGTCAATCTGAAGGTGGCCCGGCGCTGCCGGGAGGGGCGGGAAAAGCTCGCCGGCCTGACGGAGATGTTCGACCTGGCGCTGGGGGATTCCACCTTCAACACGGAGGAACTCAAGGCGATGGGCTTTCCGAACACGGGCGTGCTGCCCATCATCGTGGATGTCTCCCTCTACGAGAAGAGCCTGAAAAAGATCCCCCGGTTTCCCTATCTCAAGCGCCTCGTCCCCACCCTGCTCCACGTGGGGCGGATCGCGCCGAACAAGCACATCGAGGACATCATCAAGGTCTTCTACTTCTGCAAGAAATCCCTTCCAAACTTGCGCCTCCTGCTCGTGGGAAGCCATTTCGACACGGAAACCTACGTGAAATCACTCGAGGACCTTATCACCCGCCTGAACCTTCGGGACGTCTACCTGACGGGCCACCTATCCACCACGACCCTGACCCAGATCTACGCCCACGCCTCGGCTTACCTCTGCATGAGCGAACACGAGGGGTTCTGCGTGCCCCTGGTCGAGGCCATGTCCTTCGATCTCCCCATCGTGGCCTACGGGGCGGCGGCCGTCCCGGAGACCCTGGCGGACGCGGGGATTCTTTTCGACAAAAAGGACTATCCCGCCATCGCCGAGGCGGTCGTGGCATGCGTGACCAACCCGGAATTGAGGGACGATCTCGTTCAGAGGGGAAGAAAACGGCTGAAGGCCTTTACAGACGAGGCCGTTGCGCCTATTCTAAAGGGGCACCTGGAAAGGATGGGAATAGAAATCAAGGTCAGGGGTTAAATGTAAATTAACATGCGCTTCCTCGTGGTGACATCCTATGTGCCGTTCGAGATGGGGGGAAACGAGCGCCTCGCCCTGGCCCTGGTGCGGGAGCTGAAAAAACGGGGGCACGAGGCCGACTGGCTCTTCACTCCCCAGAACCGTCACTACCTCTTCCGGAGCCTGATGGGGGCCTATGTGGCGAACTACCTGACCGACGTCAAGGAGGTGGACGGAAAGCCGATCGACCGGGTGGTCACCATCAAATATCCCAGTTATGCCGTGCGGCACCCGTTCCAGATCTGCTGGTTCGCCCACCGCCAGCGTGAATATTACGACCTGTGGGACGAATGGTTCGCCTACCAGAAACAGATCGGCGCGGGCAGACGGAAGAAATTCCAGCGGGCCCTCCTCCACCGGATCGACAACTACCTGCTGTCCCGCCACGTGAAACACCTCTTCGCCATCTCGGGGAACGTGGCAGGCCGTCTGAAAACCTGGGGGAACCACACCGCCGAAGTTCTCTACCCCCCTCCCCTTCGCGAGGAACTGATTCACACGGACGCCTACGAGCCCACCATCTTTTCCGTTTCCCGGCTGATCGCCCCGAAGCGGATGGGCCTCCTCATCGAGGCCATGCGCCACGTGAAATCGAAAACCATACGCGCGGTCATCGGGGGACACGGGGCGGAATACCAGCGCCTCGAGGAATCGATTCAACGTTACGGGCTCACCGACCGCGTGACCCTGACCGGGTCCATGACGGACCGGGAGGTCTTCGATCACATCGCCCGATGCCGGGCCGTCCTCTTCGCCCCGAAAAACGAGGACTACGGACTGGTCGCCGTGGAGGCCATGCGGAGCCGGAAGCCCGTCATCACCTGCGTGGACAGCGGCGGCCCCACGGAACTCATCAACGACGGGAAAAACGGCTTCGTCCTCCCGCCCGACCCGGCAGCCATCGCGAAACGGATCGACGAGCTCGCGGAATCCGAAGACCTGGCTCGCCGCCTCGGGGAACAGGCCTACCAGGACAGCCTCGCCATCTCGTGGGACAAGGTCGTGGAAAGGTTTACGGCACCCCTATGAATGTCGCCTGGATCGTCCCCTGCCGGACCGGTTACGAGGCTATCACGCCCTATCTCGACACACTCACAGAATTTCCCTGGGTGGTACACATCTACCACGGAGATTACCCCGTCCGTCACCACAAACGGCTGTCCCACCTTCCCCTCTCGAAATACAAAAAGATGAAAGGACTTTACGCCGTGATACACCTTTTCACGGACGACTGCCCCGCCTGCGGGGCCTTCACCCCGATCCCCCTGATGGCGCAGCGGATCTTCCGCACGCCCGTTCCTCACTCCCTGACCTTTAACGAGCTCCTTTTTCGATACCTGAAGTCCCTATGAGCGCGTTCATCGAGAACCTCCAGGCCCGTAAACCCGATCCGGATCACCCGGCCGTCACCATCGCCATTCCGGTTCGCAACCCCGACGAGCGGGTCTTCGCGGAATGTCTCCGCTCCCTCCAGGCCCAGCCCCTTTTCCCCCACTGCGAAATCGTCGTCATCGACTCCTCCACCCGCCCCGTGAAAACCTACGACACCTTCAAGGACATCCTCCGGGTCTTTCCCCTCAAGCGAAAAAACGTCAGCGGCGCGCGCCAGGACGCCCTGGATCACGCGCGCGGGGAGGTCGTCGTGGGAATCGACAGCGACTGCGTGGCCGATCCGGGCTGGCTCTCCGCCATCCTCGCGCCGCTCGACCGGGAAAAAGGAATCGCGGCCGCCATGGGCTACAACCTTCCGGGAGTCGAGGGCTGGATCAGTGACTGGTTCCAGGACGCCTACGAAGGATGGCTCTTCTACGTCAGCGCGGAGATGGAGGGAACCCGTTACATGTTCACCCTCGACACGAAGAACTACGCCGTCTACACGGATATCGCCCGCGCCATCGGGTTCGACGACGACCTGGTGGCGGGGGAGGATCACGACTTCGCCACCCGCCTGCGCCGAAAGGGATACCATATCGTCTACGCCCCCGAGGCCAAGGTCCGGCACGTCCACCGCCAGACCCTTTTTCAGCTCCTCCGCCAGCAGGGCTGGCATGGGCTCGGCTACGGCCAGACCGTCGTCAAGAACCGGCTGGACATCTACTGCCGCCGCCCCTTCCGCCATACCGTCAAGCAGGGAATTATCTTCCTCTGTTTCCCCGTCTTCCTCGCCAAGCTGGCCGTCGAGTACCGGAAAGGGAAATGGAAGGGATTGCG
>CAZKUZ010000105.1:0-1526 GCA_964556045.1 uncultured Thermodesulfobacteriota bacterium
CCGAAATGGGCGCACCCCGTCAGCAGAATGACTCCCTCGCCGGACTCCAGGACCAGCAACTGTTCCGGTGGACTCCCTTGAGGTTGGGGAAGGAGTTCCAAATCCCCAAGCCGCATTCCGCCTCGGGGGACGGTATGAACCATGAGCCCCCGCTTCGCCAAAGAAGCGGCTTCTTTCTCGGATATCTTCTCGGGAAGATAAACGGGAACCGGCTTGTCCGCGTCCAAAAGGGCCTCCAATCCCCCCGTGTGATCATGGTGGAGATGGGAGAAGATGACCTGTTTGATCTCCCGGACATCTCCTCCCAGGACTTCAAAATTGTGGAGGAAGGTCTTCGGGTCGTCCCCCATGTCGAACAGGGTCCATCCTTCCACGTCCCGGATGCCGATAGACAGTCCCCACGAAGGGATCAAACCCTCGAGGTAAGGGCGGTTGTCACAGATCAGATAGAGTTCTCGCGTCACATCTCACCTCCGGAAGGCTCCTTTTCGCGCGCTGCCGCGCGGACAAGGAGGGGATGAACCTCGTAGTGGGGGGTGCGCATGCGGAAGAAATCGGCTCTCAGGTGCGGGCTGATGAACCCGTAGCTCTTCAACTGGGCGATCAAGGTATCGGCGGAAACGCCGAGGGGCGTTTCCCTAAGCAGCCGGTTGATCTGGGCGGAATCGATAATACCGTCCTGCGATTGCTCAGCCATTCGGAAAAGGAAGTCGGGCATCTTGAGCCAGGCGGGATGCTCCTCGTCGGAGAAAAAGGTCAGGATGGCCTTGCGAAACTGGAACTCCCCCGAGGCGCAGGCGCGTCGTATCAGGGTCCCGATCCACGGCGGCAAGGTCAGCTCAAAATCTCTCCCCGCGGCCAAAAGCTGGCTGGCGTCCTCCCACGCCTTGGTCATACTGGCCCCCACCGGCTGCACCAGCCGCCACTCGTCCATCAGCAGGAGGGCGTCGACCCCCTCCGGCAACTCCCGAACCCGATTCGCGGCCACACATCCCTCCTCCAAGATCCTTTCAAGCACCTCCGCCATTGTGTCGATCATGGCCGGAGATTCCTTTTCGAAGAGGGTTGTCAGGGCCTCTCTCAGAGAGCTACTCATCGTTGTCTGGTTTGTTCCGTTTGTTTCGTTTGTCTCGTTCTTTTTAGTCTGAAGGTAAAAAGGTAGAAGTCCGAAGTCTTTTAGTTTGGCGGCCGAAGGCCGCGCACTTCAGACTTCAACCTTCAGACTCTCTCTTTTTGAACTTCCCTTTGCCCTTCGCCTTTTGCCCCTCTATTTCCTCTCACCCTCCCTCACTTTCTTCCTTGTCACTTTCTTTCCGCTTGGGGCTTCAAGCTTTTTCAACCCCGAACCGCGAACTAATGAACTATCGAGCCGAAAAAATTGACAAATTCAAGACCTGAACATCCCTCTTGAGATTTCAAGTCATTTTTTTCACCTCCCGAATTTTGTAGTCCCGATTATTTTTGAGCATTGTCCAGATCACCCGGACAAGATGTCGACCTAACGCACGAATCGCTTGATTATGTGT
>CAZKUZ010000106.1:0-14411 GCA_964556045.1 uncultured Thermodesulfobacteriota bacterium
CTCAGTCAAAACGTGGCGTCCTAAAGCTTTCAATCATGTGCCCTCCCATGTTTTCAGTTGTGTGTTTGAAGCGGTGGGCAAAGTATAATGTCTGAATGGGATTTGTCAAGTAATTTTTACAGAAAGTCTTTCGTTGACAACCGCGGGGAGTGTCAGGTAGATTTTATGAAAAGACAAAAATATTTTCGTGAGGAGATCGCTTGTCATGAAACTGGAAAAAAGAGGAATTCCTATCCTGGAAAGGGCGGTTCAGATACTTGAAGAGGGCTTCACGGAACTGCCCGACGTGACGTTTGATTACGACTTCGATGAGGTGGCGCGTGTCCTGATGGAAACGGCTGAGAAGTTGCGGGACAATTACCCGTATTTTCACCCCCTTTACGCCGGGCAGATGTTGAAGCCGGCCCATCCTATCGCGCAGCTGGCCTACATGCTGGCCATGTGGATCAATCCCAACAACCACGCCTTGGACGGGGGGCGGGCCAGCTCCCACATGGAGAAAGAGGCGGTGGCACAGATCGCGGCCATGTTCGGGTGGGAGACACATCTGGGACACCTGACGGGGGGCGGGACGATGGCGAACATGGAGGCCCTCTGGGTTTCCGGAATGCTTAACCCGGGTAAGCTTATCGTGGCCTCCGAGCAGGCGCATTATACCCATAACCGCATCACGCAGGTTTTGAAGTTACCCTTCCGTTCTGTTGACACGGATAAACGGGCGAAGATGGACCTGAACCGGCTCGAAGATATCTTGAAGGAAGGCAATGTGGGAACCGTGGTGGCGACCATGGGAACCACGGCGACCGGCTCTATCGACCCGCTGGGCGAAATACTCGCCCTGAGGGAAAAGTATGGATTTCGAGTCCACGCGGATGCGGCGTACGGGGGCTATTTTGTCCTTGCGGAAAACCTCCCCGAGGAGGCGAAGGCGGCCTTCCGGTATCTCAGCGAGGTCGACTCCGTGGCCATCGATCCCCACAAACACGGCCTTCAGCCTTATGTGGCCGGGTGCATTGTTTTTCGAGATCCTGCCGTGGGGAAACTTTACAAGCACGATTCTCCTTACACCTATTTCAGTTCGAAAGAACTTCACCTGGGGGAGATCAGCCTCGAGTGTTCACGGGCTGGCGCCTCGGCGGTCGCCCTGTGGGCCACCCAGCGCCTTTTCCCGCTGGCGAGGGGAGGGCGATTCGCGAAGATGCTGGAAAGGTGTCATGCGGCGGCCTTGAAGCTGTATGGCAAGCTGGCGGAGGATTCACGTTTTGCCGTGGCCTTTCCCCCGGAACTGGATATCGTGATATGGGCGCCGAAGGCGAAGAGCATCTCGGAGATATCGGCCCTGTCCGCCCGGCAGTTTGAAGAAGCGGAAAAACGCGGCCTTTATCTTGCCCTGGCGACCCTTCCCGTGAAGTTTTTCGAAGACGATCTCGAAGGCGTGGAGATTGACCGGGAAACCGTGACTTGCCTCCGTTCCTGCCTCATGAAACCGGAGCATCTCGACTGGGTGGACAGGATTTATGAGATGATTGTGGAACTGGAAATGTGAGGAGGAAAGGTAAAATAATTATACGATGTTATGTCGTATAATTCATGTGTTACTTTTTCATCTTTTCAGCGGTTTTGGTCTGGTTGCGCCAGGAATAGGCATAGCGGCCGTCTGAGGCCAGCAGCTTTTCGTGAGACCCTGATTCGACGATTTGCCCCTCTGTCATCACGTGGATAATATCCGCGTATCGGGCGGTGGTGAGTCGGTGCGTAATGATGAGGGCGGTGTGGCCGGCCACGAGGTCTCGGAAACGCGATAGCCAATCCATCTCCGCCCAGGAATCCATGGCGCTGGTGGGTTCGTCAAGGATGACGACGGGAGATTGACGCAGGAACGCCCTCGCCAGGGCCACCCGTTGCCATTCCCCGACACTCAGTTCCTCTCCTCCGAACCACTTCCCCAGGACGGTTTCGTATCCCTTGCTCAAACGCCGGATAGGAACATCCGCCCCGGAGGCCTCAGCCGCCGCTTCGATGGCCGCCATGTCAGGTTTGACGTTCTGGCTGCTCACGGCGATGTTTTGGGCGGCGGTTGTGTGATAGTGCACCGGTTCTTGGAAGAGGACAGTGATTTGATTTCGCAGCCAGTCGAGAGGGGTGTCGCGCAGGTCAACGCCTCCTATGAGGATTTTCCCCAGCTCCGGGTCGTAGAAACGGCAGATCAGCTTGATCACGGTGCTCTTCCCGGCCCCGTTTTCCCCGAGTAGGGCCGTGATCTTTCCCGCTTCGATGGTGAGGGAAAAGTTGTTCAGCGCGGTTTTTTGGCTGCCCGGGTATCGGAAGGTGACGTTTTCCAGCCTTATCTCGTAAGGGGGTGGATCCGTGGGGGTGACCGGTCGGGGAGGGGAGGTGATCTTGGGTTCCAGGGATAGAAACTCGAACAGGTTCTCGAGAAAGAGGGTGTTTCGAACCAGGTTCCCCGCGTTGCCCAGCAGGGTTTTCATCATGCGTTGCCCCTGGGAAAAGGCCTGGTAGAAAAGGGCCACGTCACCGAGGGTTACAATCCCTCGGATGGCCTGCCACATCATCCAGGCGATCGCCGCACCCATGGCGAGAAGTCCGAATCCCGCGGCCAGCAGTTCCGCCATGGCCTGGTCTCGCACCAGGGTCACATGTTCGTTCCGGAGCCTCTTTCTGACGTTTTGAAAGGCGTTTCTGAAGAAATTGCCCAGGTCGAAAAGCCTGAGCTCTGCCGCGTTTTCCCGTTCCGTCAGCATCCAGTCGTAGTAATAGGTGCGGCGGACGGCCATGGTGTTTTTCAGCCGCCAGCGGTTGAAGCGCAGTGTGTAGCGTATGACGATGTAAAGGGCGGGGAGGGTGCTCACGACCAACAGGAGGGGTAACCAAAGGCCGTAGGGAACGAGGACCGCTACCATGGCCAATAGGGTGATGGTGTTTTGGAGAAGGGCGCCGATGTTTTCCATCAGGGCCAGCGGCATGCTCATGGCGTCGATCCGCGCCCGGTGCAGCTGGTCGTAGTAATTGGGCGTTTCGTAGAAGCCAAGATCCAGGCTGACGGCCTTTTCATGGATGAGGTCGCTGATATAATCGCTGACCAGCTCCGATTGGGCCGCGCGAACCCAGGAGTTCAAGCTGCGCAGACCCTCCGTGAAGAGGAGGACGATTGCGATGAAAAGGACATAGAGAAGCGTGGGGCGGATGGCCGCCCATGAGGCCTTGTCTCCCAACGCCGTTACGAGGCTGTTGACCACGGCCTTGGTCAGGTAGACGTTGACGACGGGCAGGACGCCCTGGAGGATGAGGAGTAGGGTCCAGGCGATCGTCCATACCTTCGCCGCGTTCCATACCATCCTGAGGGCGCGGGGGAGGTAGGGCAACTGGGCCTTGAGTTCTTTTAATTTTTTGAAGAGATCGAAATACAAGGTTCTATCGTGTCCTCCCGCGGCCGTTATGGCCTAAAAATCGTTCTCCTTTGTTGGCGTGGAACAGGCTATTGTCACAGGCATGGCTTCGTTTTGTCAAGTAAGTTGCCCATGGCTTGCGGGTGCGTCTATTTCTTCATCAGGACTTCCTGAAGAAACGGAAGGGTTTTGAGGGGCCTTTCCAGGTGGTAGGTTATAAAATCCGTCAGGAGTGCCGCGATCTCCGTTTGGGTCTGATGCGAGATCTTGATTCGTGGAACCACGGGGAACGAGGCTTTTTTTAGGAATTGGAGGACCCCGAGGGCTTCAGATGTCACGGGGGTTTCCCCGGTTTTGGTAAGCGCGGCGCAATGTGGACAGACAAGGCCGCCTTTCGCGGGGTCGAATCGGTGCGTTTCGGTTTTATGGAGGGGTTTTTTGCAATTTAAACACGTCTCGAAGTTGGGCGAGAACCCCAAGAACCCCATTACATGGATTGCGACGTAAAACCACAAAGAGAAAATCCCTTCGGTTTCGCTGAGGTTCCGAAAGGTTTTGAGGATGAACTTGTAGAGTTCAGGGTGAGGGTGACTTTCCTTGATCGCGATGAGAAGGATTTCGAGAATGAAATTCCCCAGCGCGATTTTTCTGATATCCCCCTTGATTCCCTCGAAGTCATGGATCTGATCGGCGGACTGGATGAGGTAGAGGTTTTGTCCTGGTTTTCTTCTCCTGAGATTGAAGTCGTAAACGCGGAAAGGTTCAAGCCGATGGGGAAACCGTTTCTTGCTTCGCTTGATCCCCTTGGCGATGGCGGAGATGTTTCCCGTTTCCTTGAGAAAGAGCTTGATGACCTGGTCCGACTCTCCGTAGTCGATGCGCCGAAGAACGATGCCTTCCATGGAATGATATCATCAAGCGACTTCGCGGGAAGCCCGAAAAGGTTTGGTGAAGGACTGGAGGCCGGGCTTCCTGCCGAAGCGGCCTGGAAATTTCATTGGATACTCTGAGGACCGGATTAAAAGAGAGGTTTTCGGATGTTCAACGGGTAAATCGGGGATGAACATGTAGGAAGCTTGGGCACTGGGCATAAGACACCGAACTTTTCGAGGGGACATGATCAGATTATGTTGAAGTATTTTAGGATCAGGGTGGCCGTGCCGAGATAGATAAGGATGCCGACGATGTCGTTGGAGGTGGTGACGAAGGGACCGGAGGCGATGGCGGGATCCACGTGAATTTTTCTGAAAAAGGTGGGCACGAGTGTTCCCATCGTGGCGGCAACGGTCATGGCCGCCATCATGGCGATGCCGACGACAAGTCCCAAGACGAAACTGTGATGCCAGATGTATCCCACCAGTCCGACTACGATTCCGCAGATGGTTCCCATGAGGAGCCCGATCATGATTTCCCTGAGGAGAAACTGCTTGACGCGGCCTAAGTTGACTTTGCCGGTGGCGAATCCGCGGACCATGATGGAGGAGGATTGCACGCCCACGTTTCCCCCCATCCCCGTGATGACCGGGACGAAGGTAATCAGGGCCAGCATGTCCTTGATGGTGACCTTGAAGAGCCAGAGGAGATATCCCGTGACGAGCCCCCCGAAGAGGTTGGTAATCAGCCAGGGAAGGCGGAGGCGGGCGACGCGGGTGACCTTGTCGTGGTAGACGAATTCCTCCTCCTTGGTTCCCACCATCTTCATGATGTCTTCCGTGGCCTCTTCACGGAGGACGTCGATCACGTCGTCGACGGTGATGATTCCCATCAGGTGGTTTTTCTCGTCCACGACGGGAATGGCGAGGAAGTTGTAGCGCTCGACGATACGGGCCACCTCTTCCTGGTCCGTGTCGGTGGAGACGGAGATGACATCCGTGGTCATGATGTCTTTGAGTTTGGTTTGGGGGGAGACAACCACAAGCTGGCGCAGGGAGACCACGCCCACGAGGTGATTCCGCTCATCCACGACGTAGATGTAAAAGACCATCTCCGCTTCGGAGTTCTCCCGGATGGCCTTCATGGCCTCATCGGCCGTCGTGTCCTCGTGGAGCGCGAAGAACTCCGTGGTCATGATGCGGCCGGCGGTCTTTTCTTCGTACTGGAGGAGGTCTTCCACGTCCTTTTGGTCCTCGTGCTCCATCAACTGGAGGACCCGCGAGGAGATTTCCTCGGGCAGGTTTGAGATCAGCTCCGCCGCGTCGTCCGAAGACATCTCGTTCAGGATGGTACTGATCTGTTCCTCCGTCATCCCCTCCAGGAGACGGAGGCTGTCGGAAATATCCAGCTCGGAGAGGACATCCGCCGCCTTTTCCGGGTCACTGATGAGTCCGAAGACCTGCTTTTTCTCTGAGTCAGTGAGGTATTTGATGACCTCGGCGATATCCGCCGGGTGAGACTTGTTCAGGATATTGGTCAGCGGGCCGATCGCCTGGCGTCGGGTTAATTTCCTTACGGAATCAAGGAGAACTTGTGGTTTCGGTTTTACCATAGCCTTTCCTGCGCCTTAGGGCGTGTCCGCTTTTACGATATCGACCCCTTCCGGGGGTTCAAAATGGAATACACTATCGGGAATTTTGGAGGTAATGTCAATATCGTCGAAAGTGATCGTGGTTTTGACCTCCTGGGAGGAGACCCATTGGATCTTCTTGATGAGGAGGGTTTCCTTGTCGAAGGTGATCAGCATCTTGACGATTTCCTTGAGCTTTTTCTGAGGGATCAATTCCAGGGTGACCATCTTTCCCTTGGTACCCAAGACATAGGCGTCAAAATCCTCGTGGAGACGCTGCATTCCCTTGAGAAAGGTGTAGGGAAAGCGCTTCAATTTTTTCCCGAAGAATTCATCGACCATGACCTGTTTGTCTTCCGCCTGGTAGATCCAGAGGGTTTTGCCGTCGCTCACGATCATAACCACTTCGGGCTTGTCGTAGTCCCAACGGAATTTCCCGTCTTTTCTCAGGTAAACGATTCCGCTTGCCTTTTCCGTCTTGACCACGCCGGGGGCCTTGGATACCTGTAGGAATTTCGCCCGGAAGGTGTTGACGTTCTCATAGCGCTTTTCAATCTGTCGCAGGTAGGATGCCCCGTCCGGCGCGGTTTGCGCGTGTAGCGCGGCCGGGAGGATGAGGAGGCATAGGACGAGAAGCGTCTTCAAGGTAAAGCTCTTTCCGGCCGGGATCGATCTATTGGATTTCATGAGAGTTCCTTTACTTGTAGATTTTTGGGACCAGAACTTTTCTGGGTTTGACGCCGTCCGAGGGGGCCACGATGCCTTCTTCCTCCATCTTCTCCACGATTCGGGCCGCCCGGTTGTACCCGATGCGAAACCTCCTTTGGACCATGGAGATGGAGGCGTGTCCGACCTCGGTGACAAAGGCCACCGCCTCGTCGTATTTTTCATCGTATTCATCGTCGTAGCTTGAAGATTTCCCCTGGGTTTTGCCCGCTTCTTTCACCTCGGTGAGGTCCACGTAGTCGGGTTTCGCCTGTTTTTTCAGGAATTGCACGATTTTGCTGATTTCCGCCCCTGACACGAAGGCCCCGTGCAGGCGGATCATCTGGGAGGTGCCGGGCGGGAGGAAGAGCATGTCTCCCTGGCCCAGGAGGCTTTCGGCTCCCATGTGGTCGAGGATGGTGCGGGAGTCCGTTTTGGAGGCCACGCGGAAGGAGACGCGGGCGGGAAAGTTCGCCTTGATGATACCCGTCAGGACGTCCACCGAGGGGCGTTGCGTGGCGAGGATGAGGTGAATCCCCACGGCCCGGGCCATCTGTGCCAGCCGGGTGATGGCCCCTTCCACGTCCTTTGAGGCGGTCAGCATCAGGTCCGCCAGTTCATCGATGACCACAACGATATAGGGAAGGGTTTCCTGTTTCTCCTCGGCCCCCTCCGCCTCTTTGAGGGCCTTTCCTTTCTTTTTTGCCTTCTTTTTTAAAAGGTCGTGGTATTGAAGGATATTCCGCACGCCGAAATCCGCCAGGAAGGCGTACCGTCGTTCCATCTCCTCCACGAGCCAAAGCAGGGATTTCGCGGCGGTTTTCGGGTCGGTCACCACGGGCATGATCATGTGGGGGATGTCTTCATAAACGGAGAGCTCCAGCATCTTGGGGTCGATCATGAGAAATCGAACCTCGTTCGGGCTGAGCTTATAGAGAAGGCTTAAAATCATGCAGTTCAGCGCGACGCTTTTCCCCGATCCCGTGGAGCCCGCCACCAGGAGATGGGGCATCTGGGAGAGGTCGGTGATGTAGGGAACCCCTGAGATATCCTTGCCGAGCGCGAGGGGAAGCTTCAGTTTGGGAGAACTGAAGCTTTCGTCTTCGAGCAAGGGACGCAGGAGGACCGGCTCCCTGTCTTTGTTGGGGATTTCTATGCCGACGACAGATTTCCCGGGAATGGGTGCCACGATACGAATGCTGATGGCACTGAGGGCCATGGCGAGATCGTCGCTGAGATTGACGATTCGACTGAGTTTAATGCCGGGGGCCGGCTCGAACTCGTAGACCGTGATAATGGGGCCCGGGTTGACGCGGACCACCTTCCCCTCGATTCCATAGTCACTGAGCTTGTTGACCAGGATCTTGGAATTGAACTTGAGAACCTCTTCGTCCACCCGAGGCCCGGTGCGCGGCTGATCCTTGAGGAGGGAAAGGGGAGGGGGGACAAACTCCTTGGCTCCCTCGGGTTGCTCCATGAAGGTGAAGTGTTCCTGCTGGGGCGGCCTCTTTTTTTCTTCCTTCCGGGAGAGTGAGATCTCCGGGACGGTTTCCTCCCATTTCAGCTTTTTTTCCTTCTCCACGACGACCTTTTGTCGCTTCGTTCTCTCCTTTTGGATCTTCGCCCTGTTTTTAAACTTATTGATCCATTTCGAGGGATAGGTCACGAGAGGCTTCAAGGCGCTGACGACGGAGCGGTTGATGAGAAGTGTCAAGCCGATCCAGGCGAGGACGAGATAGACGAGAAAGGCCCCGAGTTTTCCCACGTACCTGGTGCTTGTGTGGTTGATGATGCTCCCGATGACGCCGGCCGAGGGGATGACGTGTCCCGTGAAGCTCAGCTTCGGGGTAAAGAGGTTGAAGAGAAGACCAATGGAAAGCCCGATGATGAGGAGGGAGAGGTTTTTCAAAAAGATCTTTGTCCAGGGAGGGGGCGAGAAGCAGAAGAGGGCGTTTATAAAGAGGAGAAAGGGGAGGATGAAGCCGGAAAGCCCCAGGAGTTGAAAGATGAGGTCCGCGATGACGGCCCCGGAGTAGCCGAGAAGGTTGTGGATGGGTTGGTTCCCTATAGGGCGTGCCACGTTGAGCGAGGGGTCTTTTGGGGAGTAGCTGGCGAGGCTGATTCCCACGAATACGGCTGCCGCCAAGAGGAGAATGCCGATGATTTCCCGTGTGACAGTCTTTTTTTCCATGGAACTTCTACATCTCCAGTACGAGGGGGAGGATCATGGGGCGCCGTTTGAGCCGGGCGTTGAAAAATCTCTTGAGCACCTTGGCGATTTCGTTTTGGAGCTCGCCGGGATCTTTTCGACGGTCGGTGTTTGCGTTCATGATGGTGTTTTTTACCAGATCTTTTGCCTCTTGGAGCATGTCCTGGTGAAAATCCTCGAAGATGAACCCCCGGCTGATGAGGTTGGGCTCGCTGACCATCTCCCCGTTTTCACCGTCGATCACGCTGAGTATGACGACCAGCCCGTCTTCCGAGAGGTGTTTCCGGTCTCTCAGCACAAGCGTGCCCACGTCTCCGACGCCCTTCCCGTCGATGAAGACCTTTCCGACGGGGGCTCGGCCCTCTTTTTCGACGCGGTCGGATGTAAGGCGGATAATGTCTCCGTCTTCCGCCAGGATCAGCGATTCCTCCGGCAGCCCTATGGATTTGGCGAGGTTGATATGTTTCGCCAAGAGCCTGACCTCCCCGTGAACGGGCATAAAATAGGCGGGTTTGATGATGTTCAGCATCATTTTCAGTTCTTCCTGGTAGGCGTGGCCGGAGGTGTGGACGTTCTTTACCTGCTCATATACTACCTCCGCCCCTTTCCTGTAAAGCTGGTTGATGATTCTCGTAATGGCCCGTTCGTTCCCGGGGATGAACCTGGAGGAGAAGATGACCGTGTCTCCGGGTTGGATTTGAACATATTTATGGGCGTTGGTCGCCATGAGGGAAAGGGCGGAATAGGGTTCCCCCTGACTGCCCGTGGTGATCATGGTGACCTCGTTCGGCGGGTAGGAGTTGATATCCCGGTAATCGATGAGGAGGTTTTCGGGAACCGTCAGAATGCCCAGTTGGCTGGCGCTTTCGATGTTGTCCACGATGCTCCGCCCGATGAGGGCTACCTTGCGTCCCAGCTTGTGTGAACTTTCGAGGATTCCCTGCATCCGCCGTATGTTGGAGGCGAAAACGGTGATGATGACCCGCCCGGGGGTGTCTGCGAGGATCTTTTCGAGGCGGTGCTTGACCGTTTGTTCGGATAGGCTGAATCCCTCGTAATCCGCGTTGGTGCTGTCTGACATCATGAAGAGGACGCCTTTGTCCCCGTAATCGGCGAAGCGATTGAGGTCGATCATTCTGTCGCCCAGGGGCGTCTGGTCGATCTTGAAGTCCCCCGTGTGGATGATGATGCCGAAAGGTGTTTCAATGGCGAGACCGACGCCTTCGGCGATACTGTGGTTGACCCCGATGAACTCGATGCTGAGGTTGTTGATCTTCAAGACGTCCCTCGGCTTGATCTTGCGGAGCCGGTGGGGCGATTCAAATTCGTACTCCTGCAGCTTTCTTTCCACCAGGGCGAGGGTGAAAGCGGTCCCGTAGATGGGGACATTGATTTCTTGGAGAAGGAAGGGGAGGGCGCCGATATGGTCTTCGTGGCCGTGGGTCAGGAGAATGGCGCGAACTTTGTCCTTCCTCTCGAGGATGTAGGTAAAATCGGGGATGACGAAATCGATACCCAGCATGTATTCCTCCGGGAACATCAGCCCCGCGTCTATGATGAAGATGTCGTCCCCGATTTCGAGAACCATCATGTTGCAACCGATTTCCCCTAATCCTCCCAAGGGGATGATTTTCATTTCTTGAGGTATTTTATCCATTTAATTCCCTTTTGAGTTCAACAGGTCTTGAAGGGTCTGGAAGATCCTGGCTTTGAGTTCTTCCTTGTCTCGTGTCTTCAAGCCCTTGGTTTCCACTGGATGGCCAAAACGTATAAAAGCGGTTCGGGGATGGACCCAAAACCTTCCCCTCGGCTTGATTTCAAAGGTTCCGATCAGGGCCGTCGGGACGATAGGGGCCTGGGACTTGATGGCCAAGACAAATCCCCCGTTTTTGAAAGGCAGGAGTTTTCCGTCTTCCGACCGCGTTCCCTCCGGAAAGACGATAACCGATACCCCGTCCCTGATTTTTTGCGCGGCTTCATTGAGGCTCTTGATGGCGTCCCTCGGGTTATCCCGGTTGATGGGAATATACCCGGCCCTTCGCATGGAAGGACCGAAAATGGGGATCTTGAACAGTTCCTCCTTGGCTACCCAGCGAAAGGGAACGGGAAGCCCCGCCAGAAGGACGAAGATATCGAAGGCGCTTTGATGGTTGGCCATGAAGACGTAGGGGGTGTCGGGTTTGACGGCATCGGCCTCCCCCTGGAGTTCGACTTTGACCCCCGCGAAGAAGAGAAGGGTCTTTGCCCAGGCGCGGGCGCACTGGTGGGCGCTGTTGCCGCCCGGATCCAGGAAAGAGGCGAACAGGGCCAGGATAGAGAATAAGATGGTAAAAACGACCAGCGCAAACCAGTAAAGAAAGGTTCGAATGATCCACATGACGCTTTTCAATCACTCGCCGAACTGTTTCCTCAGATTGTCGAGGATGGCGTGGACCTCCTCTTTGATCTGTCCGTCGATGTCGTAGGGAGAAACCCCTTTCCGGTCGGCCTCGAGAATCTTCGCGTTGTAATTCATCAGCCCCAGGATGGGAAAATCCGAGAGATTCTCCACGATGACCTTTTGATCTTCCTCTGTTTGGATCTTGTTTCCCACGACAAAGACCCGTTTGATGCCGAGGTCGGAGGCAAGTTTCTTGATCTGCTGGGCCGTCTGGATGCTCCGCATCCCCGGTTCCACCACCACGATGAATGCGTCCACGTAGCCCGTAGAGCCACGGCCAAGATGTTCGAGCCCCGCTTCCATATCGACAATAACCGTTTCGTTCCTCTGAATGAAGAGGTGGCTCAGCAGGTTCTTCAGGAGAACGTTTTCCGGGCAGAAACATCCGCCCCCGCCTTGAGGAACGCTCCCCAGGATCAGGAGCTTGACACCTTCGTGTTCGATACTGAATTTTTCCGGGATATCGTCGACTTTCGGATTCAATTTAAAGATAGACCCGTATCCCCCTTTTTTCGTTTCCGTCCTCTCTTCTATAAAATTCGTCATTTCGGCAAGGGGGGTGATATCGGCTACTTTTTGGGGGGGAACCCCCACGGCCGACGCGAGATTGGCGTCCGGGTCCGCGTCGATGGCCAAGACGGTTTCATTCTGATCGGAGAGAGTTCTGGCCAAGACACCCGCCAGGGTGGTTTTTCCCACACCTCCCTTTCCCGAGATTGCGATTTTCATCAATTCCTCCTCTATACTTGCAACCATTCATGATTGATGGTATTTTTCAATCAGTTTACGGTATTTTAAATTGGGTGAAAGTTAACAATTCCTAACGTTTTTGTCAAGAAGTGCTCGATGAACATCGTTGTGATTCCAGCAAGATTCGGTTCCACGCGCTTCCCGGGAAAGCCCCTGATCGATCTCAACGGCCACACCATGATATGGCATGTCTATCATCGGAGCCTCGAGGCGGCGGCCATCGACGAGGTCTGGGTAGCCACGGATGATACGAGGATTTATGACGAGGTGGTGAGCTGGGGCGGAAAAGTGATGATGACACGCCCGGACCACGCGTCCGGAACCGACCGCGTGGCCGAGGTGGCCTCACAGGTTCCCTGCGATATCGTGGTCAACGTCCAGGGGGATGAGCCGATGATCGATCCAGGCGTCATCGATACGGTGGTTGAACCATTGACCAAAAATCCCTCGATCGGAATCGTAACCCCCGTAACCCGTTTCAAAACCCTGGAAGACTTCCTCGATCCCACTGTGGCGAAGGTGGTGAGAGACTCCGAGGGATTCGCCCTCTACTTCTCTCGCTCTCCGATTCCCTACAGCCGGGATCACGAGGGATTCAGGAACGTGTCCGACGCGGAAGGGGGAGCGGCCGACATTTTGAAAACCTCTCCTTTTTTCCGCCATGTCGGCCTCTACGGCTATCGCAAGGAAACCCTTTCGCGTTTTTGTAGCCTCCCGGCTTCTGAGCTCGAGAACGTAGAAAAACTTGAGCAGCTTCGCGCCCTGGAGTACGGCATTCCCGTCTACACGGTTCAGGTCGACTATGAAGGGGTGGGGGTCGATACGCCTGAAGACGCCCGGCGTGTCGAGGCCATGATGAGGGAAAAGAATTCCGCTTGATACAGGGAGTTTCTCGCGTAAGATTTTTACGATTCTTCTTGTTCCCATCCCGTTCGCGGAACAATAGTCCGAGTTTACCTCCTTTCCTTGACTTATCGTGAAAGCGTGAGTATAATCATAAATAAGAATTATTATTAAGAAAGGAGAAACGATGTCTCATAAATGGAGTTGCACGAATTGCGGTTATGTTGTGGATGCCGATACCCCTCCGGAGGTATGTCCTTCCTGCAAACAAAATTGCGCGTTTATCGACGCCGCCTGTTACACGCCTGATTGCGGGGGCCCGGATTCGGGTAATATCGACCCGAGAATTGTCCAGGGGTCGCAAGAGAAGATCAAACAGTAGTTCTTCGATACCTGACCGAGAATTGAGTCCGTAAGCGGGTTTTCTGTCGAGATAGATCTCAAAAGCCGCGCGGATAAAGTCGTAACGTTAATCTCGCAAGAGAGAGGAAATCGCTATGGGAACTTCAGGGCGTCTCGTCGTCATTGGGGATGTTGTCTATTGCATTGACACCCTGGCGACGGCGCTCTATCATAGGTCGACGGTGGAAGAGGTGGCGCGGCTGGATCTGGCCTATGCCCCGCTTTCGCAACGGTATGGGTCCCGATCCTCATCGCTGCGAACGTGGCCCTGAAAAAGTTGAAGGGATGAAGGATGATCGATGATGCGTTAAAAGAGGCCTTCCGTAAAATTTACGAGGGAGAGGCAAAAGCATTTCTGCGCTTGCGGGCCTATGCCAAGGTTGCCTCGATGGAGGGTTTGCCGCAAATCGCCCATCTATTCGAGGCGATTGCCGCTTCGGAGGAGGTTCATGGTATCAGGGCCCTTCAGAGACTCGAGGTTCTGAGAGACACGGAGACGAACCTCAAAAGGAGTTTTGAGTCCGAAGAGCTGGTAGCGGAAAAGGCTTATGACGCCTTTATCCGCCTGGCCTCCGAGGCGGGGGACGAGGTTGCATTGAAGATCTTTACCCAAAGCCGAGACGTGGAAAAGACCCACGCCCAGCTTTATAAAAAGGCGATAAGCCACATGCTTGAGGAGAAGGAAACGACCTATTACATCTGCAAGATCTGCGGATACGTTTCGGACGGCGTTTATCCCGATGAATGCCCTGTTTGCGGGGCAAAGAGCGAGCATTTCGAGGAAGTTTGACCTTGAACAATGTTGATGAAAAGGAGTTTAGAGATGTCAGATCAAAATCAGCGGGCATTGGAGATGCTGAAAACAGCCCTCTCCATGGAAGAAAAAGGGGAGAAGTTCTACAAGAAGGCCATGGAGTCCAGTAAAAACGACCTGGGCCGGGCCATTTTCGAGACCCTGATGAAGGATGAAAGGGTTCATTACGGAAGGATTCTCAAGACCTACAACGAGTTGAAAGACAAAAGCGCGTGGACGGACGAATGGAAATCGATGAACGTGGGGCATAAGGATGTGACCGAGCTTTTCCGGGAAATGGCCGCGAAACACGGCGAAACCCTTGAAGCGGATCCCGGGGAACTGGAGGCCCTGGATGT
>CAZKUZ010000107.1:0-1968 GCA_964556045.1 uncultured Thermodesulfobacteriota bacterium
ATTTCCATCCCTTCCGAGCAGGCGAACCTTCGACAGGCCGATGGGATTGGGCCGAAGCGGGCTCCGGGTCGAGAAAACCCCTCGCTTGGGGCGGCCCGTATCCCCCTTGGGGTGCACGATGAGGATCTTCCGATCCTTTTCCTCCAGGCGGTCCATCCAGTAGAGAACCAGTAATTCCTCGTAGGCCTCGATCCCCTTGAGTCCCCCCGCGTACTCGGGAAAGATCTCGATGCGGGCCTTGACCCTTTCACGCGTGCCCGTGGATTTCAGGGGAGAATGAACCTTTCCGATCGGGACAAGATCCATGTCTCCCCCTTCTTCGGTCGCCACGACTTATTCTTTGACGAGCTGCGCCCCGCAGGACGGGCAGGTCATCTGATAGCAGGGATTCCCCGCCGTATGGGCAATCCTGTAGCCGCAGCTCGGGCAGACGCAGAAGCCCCCCGGACCGGAGCCGGGGCGGTTTCCACCGCCCATCCCTCGACCGCCACCCATGCCGCGGCCTCGTCCCATGCCGCGACCCGATCCCGGGCCGCCACCCCATCTGGGTCCTGTTCCATCACCAAATGGCATTCAAACCACCTCCTCGCAAGATTTGGCGGTATCGTAAAAGGGCATTCGGCTCTTTTGCGAGACCGTCGATTCAACGTTTGTAGCCGAAATTTCTCAACAGCTCCTTGCGCTGTTTCACGTCGTCTTCCGTCTCGATTCCGACGGGCGGCTCCCCGTCCACGACCCCCAGAATCCCGCGCCCCTGTTCCGTTTCGGCGATGATGACCTCCACGGGATTGGCGGTGGCGCAGTAGATCCGGCAGACCTCGGGACACATCTTCACGGCGTTCAAGACGTTGATGGGAAACCCGTCCTTCATGACGATGATGAAGGAGTGCCCGGCGCCTACGGCCTTGGCATTCTCTTCCGCCGCCTTGATCATCTCGGGGTCGGTCCCGTCCCGGCGCACCTTCCGGGGCCCCGACGCCTCACAAAAGGCGATACCGAATTTGGGGGACGGAAGCGACGTTGTCATGGTTTCGTATAAGTCCTCTACTGTCTTGACGAAATGACTCTGTCCAAGGATGATGTTGCATCCTTCCGGGATATTCAGACGAACCGTTGAAAGTTCCATGAGACCCTCCTTTCCCATAACCTTTCTTTGTTGGAATATAATGGCGCAACGTGCAAAAGGCAAGGAAAACGGGGATCCTTCCCGCGGCTTGATTTCCGCCCTCCGGCTTGGTATCACTATTTCATGATACGATAACCCCCCAACGAACAAAGGAAGATTATGAAAAAAACGAAGATTGTTGCAACACTTGGGCCTTCAAGCTCTGATGAAAAAACCATTGAAGCACTCGTGGAAAACGGCGTGGACATCGTCCGTCTGAACTTCTCCCACGGAACCCACGCCTCTCACAAACGGATCATTCAAATCGTACGTCGAATCGCCAAGAAGCGTGGTCACCCTATCGGCATCCTCCAAGACCTCCAGGGGCCCAAAATAAGGGTTGGCGTCATCAAGGACGAAAAGGTCCGTCTGGAAGACGGCCAGCGCTTTACCATCACCACGCGCCCGATGGAAGGCACAAACACCATGGTCTCCACCTCTTATAAGCCGCTCCCTCGGGACGTGAAACCCGGCGATCGTATCCTCATCGCCGATGGGATGCTCGAGCTGAGGGTCGAGGAAACCCGGCTAGACGAGGTTGTCTGCACGGTGACGCATGGGGGCATCCTGGAATCCCACAAGGGCATCAATTTACCGGGCTCGAAGCTTTCCACCCCCTCCCTCACGGAGAAGGACAAGAAGGATCTCGCGTTCGGACTGAAAAACCGGGTCGATTTCGTCGCCCTCTCCTTCGTCCGCTCCCCGGAAGACATCACCGAGCTCAAGGGACTCATCAAGAAGGCGGGGAGGGACATCCCCGTCATCGCCAAGATCGAAAAGCCGGAGGCGGTCGAGGTGATCGA
>CAZKUZ010000108.1:0-5738 GCA_964556045.1 uncultured Thermodesulfobacteriota bacterium
ACCCTCCTGACGGGGGATGTCCTGAAGGACGCGCAGGTCCGTATCAACACCCAGTACGGGGAACCTTACGTCTCCATCACCTTCGATTCCAGGGGCGCGGAAATCTTTGAAAAGATCACGGGCGAAAACGTGAAGAAACGCCTCGCCATCATCCTCGACAACAACGTCTATTCCGCCCCCGTGATTCAGGAACGCATCGCAGGTGGTCGCGCCCAGATTACCGGGAGGTTCACGACCCAGGAGGCCCACGACCTCGCCATCGTGCTCCGGGCCGGTGCCCTTCCCGCTCCCGTCAAGATCCTCGAAAAGAGGACCGTGGGACCCACCCTGGGCCAGGACTCCATCCGTCGAGGGATCACATCGGTCATCATCGGGGGCCTCCTGGTCGTCGTCTTCATGGTCTTTTACTACAAACTCTCCGGGATCGTCGCGGACCTCGCCCTCTTTCTGAACATCATCTTCATCTTTGCCGTGCTTGCCGCTTTCCGGGCGACCCTCACCCTCCCGGGCATCGCCGGTATTGTTCTGACGATTGGTATGGCCGTGGACGCCAACGTGCTCATCTTTGAGCGCATACGGGAGGAACTGCGGCTCGGGAAGACACCCCGGGCGGCGATGGAGGCCGGGTTTTCCAAGGCCTTCATCACGATTCTGGATGCCAATGTCACGACGCTCATCGCCGCGATCGTCCTCTTTCAGTTCGGAACCGGCCCCATCAAGGGGTTCGCCGTTACCCTGAGCATCGGTATCATCAGCAGTATGTTTACCGCGATCGTTGTCAGCCGGGCCATCTTCGACCTCGCCTTCGAAAAAAGAAGAATCAGAAAAATCAGTATTTAGAAAGGATTTTTTATGGAATTTTTCAAACCAGGCACAAATATCCAGTTTGTCCGCGTCCGATACATCGCCATGGCCATCTCTCTGCTTCTTATCCTGGCGGGAATCATCTCACTCATCGCGCATGGAGGACCCAACTACGGGATCGACTTCAGGGGCGGGACCTTGGTCCAGGTCAAGATCCACAAACCTACTGACATTTCACACGTGAGGGCGGCCCTTAAAAATCTCAAGCTGGGTGAAGTCGTCATCCAGAGCATCGGAGCCAAAAAGGACAACGAATACCTCATCCGCATCGAGAAAAGTTCCACTTCTCTCAAAGGAATCTCCGAGCGCGTCAAGGAACGGCTCATCGAAAAATTCGGAGAGAAGAACGTGGAAATCCGACGGGTCGAAATGGTCGGGCCCAAAGTGGGAAAGGACCTTCGCCGAAAAGGAATGTGGGCGATCCTCTTCTCCATGATCGCTATCCTCATCTATATCACCTGGCGGTTCGAGTTTTGGTTCGCCATCGGGGCCATTGTCGCCCTGGCGCACGATGTCCTGATCACCATTGGCGTCTTCTCCATCACGAATAAGCAGATCAACCTCGCCATCGTGGCGGCCATCCTCACGATCATCGGGTATTCCCTCAATGACACGATCGTGGTGTATGACCGGATACGTGAGAACATGAAAAAGCTCTCGAAAATCTCCTTCCCCGAGCTCGTGAATCAGAGTATCAACGAAACCCTGAGCCGGACCATCCTCACCTCCCTCACTACGCTCATCACGGTGGTTATCCTCTTCCTGGTGGGAGGCGGCGTCATTCACAATTTCGCCTTCGCCCTCATTATCGGCGTCGTGGTCGGAACCTATTCCTCCATCTATATCGCCAGTCCCGTGGTGCTCTTCTTCGAGCCCTACGGCAGGAACAAAAAGGGCGGCAGGATCTCCAAACGCCCCGCAGCGGCACCCAAGCCGGCAAAGACGAAGGCGGCCACCGAACCCGCCCAATCCGAGGTGAAAAGCAAGCCGTCCGCCACAACCACCAAGACAACGGGTAAAAAGAAGAAATCCTCCGCCAACAGGAACAAGAAAAAGAAGCGGAAAAAATAGGTTGGCATGGCAAGCGTTTTAGGCTGGATCGGCCTTGGATTCTTTTTCCTCGTCCTGCTCATCGGCATATTTTCCATCGCGTTCGGCATCCCAGGGACGTGGATCATCCTCCTGGATGCGATTATCTACGGATGGGTCACGCATTTTAATATCCTAACCTTTCAAGGTCTTATCTTTCTCCTCCTTCTGGCCATTGCGGGAGAAGTTCTCGAGTTCTTCCTCAGCATCAAAGGGATCAAACGCTCCAAACCTTCAAAAGGGGTGATCCTTGTCTCTTTCATTAGTGGCCTGTTCTTAGCCATTATGATGGCCCCCCTCTTCTTCGGATTCGGAGCCATCCTCGGTGCCCTCATCGGGACCTTCGGAGGAGCCTTCCTCATGGAATACCTCATACAGAGAAGACTGGGACACGCCATGCACGTGGGTTGGAAGGCCTTTCTGGGACGTCTTTTGGGATTTCTATCAAAGTTGGCCGTCGCCTCGACCATGATCGTCTTTATCCTCTTGAAAATTTTCTCCTCCGAATAACACCAGAATATCCCATCGAAAACTACTTCAAATCATCATAAATTTTTTCTTGACAACATTTGCTTCCTGAATTATAAAAATAGAAAGGTATTTTATTTTTTTCACGAAAGGGGATGTTCATGTCAAGGACGGGTCGGGAAAAATCGAGTTATGTCATTCAATCCGTGGTCAACGCCCTGAATTTACTGGAACAATTCATACATTCCGAAGGAGAGCTGGGGGTCACGGAACTTAGCAAGAGGTTGGGACTTCATAAAAACAACGTTTTTCGCTTACTCGCCACCCTGGAATCAAAGGGATACATCGAACAAAACAAGGCCACGGAAAACTACCGCCTTGGGATAAAGAGCCTGGAATTAGGGCAAACCTACATCCACCAGATGGGGCTGGTTCACCACGCGCATCCGGTCATGGAAGAACTCGTCAAGAAATGTCAGGAAAACGTCTATCTCGGCATCGTCCAGGAAAATTCCGTGGTCTATCTCGATATGGTGGAGGCCAATCAGGTTGTCCGGGTGGCGTCGAGGATCGGCCAGCAGCTTCCCATCCACTGCTCTTCCATCGGGAAGGTGCAAATTGCCTTTATGAGTGAGTCCGAGTTTGAGCGCCTTAAGCTCAAGAACACCCTCAAGCAGTACACGCCGAACACCATCACCGATTACGATGATCTCAAAAAACACCTCGAAGGAATTCGGAAGGTAGGATACGCCCTCGACAACGGGGAATACGATGAGGGCGTTCGCTGCGTTGCGGTTCCTATTCGGGACTACACGAGACAGATTGTCGCGGGGCTTTCCATCTCGGGACCCGTCTTCAGAATGACGGATGAAAATCTCAAGAAACGAATCATTCCGGAGATTGTCAAGGCTGGTAAGGAGATTTCCAAGCGCCTGGGATTTGACATCCCAAATTACGATTCCTGAGACTCCGGACATAATTCAGAGGCAACCAAAGCAAAACGTGTAAAGATTTTTTGACAACCAAAAAACGCTGGAAGGAAAGGCGGATAACCCCGCTTAATCCTTCGACTAAAAAGGGGAACCTCACGGTCCCTCAAAGGAGGTGTCTCTCATGTCTTCGCGTGTCGCAAGAGTCACGGACATCATTGCCGCATCGCCTAACAGCTTCGACGAGGCGATTAAAATCGGATTCGAACGTGCCACCAAGACCTTGAGAGGTATTACCGGTCTCAAGGTGGTCGAATTCAAGATCGCCGTCGAAGACGCCAAGATCATCGAATACCGAGTCAGGATGGAGGTCATCTTCATTCTGGAAAATTAGACGGATTTTATCCGCCATAAAAGGCGGGGCGGAGCCAATTAAACCGACGACTTGGGGGCAAGCCCCATATCTGCCGGGCACCCTCTGTGGTACCAGGTAAGGAGATGTTTGTATTTTTCCCATCGAGGGGCGTTTGAAGGGTTTAACAGCCTTGAAGGAAGGGCCCCCAAGAGGTCAGCCCAAGCCTTGAGATATCCGTAACCCTTTACCACCCTTGCCTTTCCTCGCCCGTAATTTTTCTCGAAAAAGAGGTGAAGGGAGCGCTGATACTCCACGCGCGCCCTCGCCCTGACTTGCTTTACGGAGCTTCCCTGGGCGTGAACAATCCTCACGTCCGGGAGGAAAAAGATTTTCCATCCCCTTTTTCTCAACCTGAAACAAAGGTCCGTTTCTTCCAGGAAGAAAAAGTAATCTTCATCGAAGTATCCCACCGATCTAACCGCATCCATCCGGAGCATCATCGCCGCCCCTATCACCGAATCGACCTCCATCGGCCCTTTGAAGTTTAACCTTTTGCTCGGATACCTTTTCGGAAAAAGGATCTGCAAGAGCGACTTGTTGGTCATCTCCGTCAACAGGGAGGGAAAAGAAACGATGGAGTTTTGCAGCCGGCCGTCCGGATAGACAAGCTGCCCTCCGGCAACGCCGACCTCGGGATGGCTTCTCATAAACCGGAGGAAACGGGAAACGGCCTCCTTCGTTAATGACGCATCACTGTTCAACAGCAACGCAAACTCGGTAGTCACGTCTCTCAGGACAAGGTTATTCGCCCGGCCGAACCCAAGGTTTTCCTTATTTACGATCAAACGGACCCAAGGAAAGAGGGAACGAACCATCGAGGGTGTGCCGTCCTGCGAGGCATTGTCAACGACGATGACATCCCACCCATGTTCCGGATCCGCCCCTTGAATGGACTCAAGGCACCTCCGGGTCATCTCCCTTGTGTTCCAGGCCACGATGATGATGCTCAGATCTCCCAACTCTTTCACCTTCCACCCTTGGCCCTTTACTTTTGTCTTCTATATGTGAATACGTGGAGATCCTGGTGACCGATGGAGCTGGTGTATCGGTAAACCTCCCGATAGCCGAATTTCTTCAGCAACTCCATCAAGACGGGAGAGGCTACCATCTCCCTCTTCTGCAAAATGACATAGGCGATTTCCCGCCTGCGCAGGGCGTTGACATCCTCCTCCCCTATCGTCTGGAGAAAGATGGCCCGGCAGCCCGCATAATAGCCAATCCTCACCATAGAAGTAAGGACCACGCACTTTCCCTTTTTGGGTTTTCTCTTTTGAATCCAGCAACCGACCACCTTTCGGCCTGTCTTTTCCAAGCGATAGGGCCTCGTGCCTTTAAAGCAGCTCATCCCCAGAATGGGAATCAACAGGCAGGCTCCCACCGTCTTCGGAGTGACCAACTTACGCTTGAACATCAAAGCAATCCGGTCAGAAACAAAGGTGAAACCTATGGCCGCCCAGACAAACCAAAACATCGCCACGGCCGCATAGTGGCGTCGGCTCACATACCCATATCCCGATAGGAGGAGGGCCAGCATTACCCAGTAAAGAACCGAAAAGACCACGATGAAACTGTCCATCCTGTTCCATGGGTGCCGTCTCAGGCAAAAAAAACGGAAGACCACCCAAATCCCGATGGGGAAAAACATCCCGTTCAAAAACCCGACGACCACCTTTCCCGACGCCTTCATGAATGTGAGGATAAATTGGCCAAAAGAGGCCTCGGGTTTGATAAGGGGCTTGTGGGGTTCCCCCAGGGCCTGCCGAATCCTGTCCGCCTGTTCCCATTGCCACTTCTTGCGATTTCTGAGAAACTCCGCCCTTTCCTTGCTGATGCCCTTCGGCAGCTCTATCGACACCTCCGGCTTCGAAGACTTTTTTACCGCCCTCTTGTTTGACATCTCCGAAATTAATGTCCCAACCCTCTTCTTCCGCGTCAGAAGCCACGCCCCGGTATCCTTATGAAGGTAGAAGACA
>CAZKUZ010000109.1:0-8933 GCA_964556045.1 uncultured Thermodesulfobacteriota bacterium
GAACCGCCATTACGAGAAGACCAAGCTCAAGGATATCTACGAATTCTACAAGCGCCAGCGGCTGGTCAAAGAGCTGGAGAACAAGGTCCTCTGGCCCGAGGTGAAGGTGACCGACGAAGACGTGAAGAACTATTATCAGGAGCACCTGAAGGACTATACCCGTCCGGCCCGGGTGGAGATCACCGTCATCCGCACAAAGGACGAGAAGCTCATTCGAAAGACCTACCGTCGGATTCACGAAGGGGAGGATTTTTTCGAGGTGGCGCGAGACGTGATGTTTCACGGGGTTCGGCCGGAACGCCGGGCCTTGAAGAACCTCGTGCCCGAGATGGTGACGGCGCTTCGGAGCATGAAGCCGGGAGATGTCTCGTCCATCATCCGTTTCAAGGATTGGTACGCCATCGTGAAGCTGATTCGCCGGTATCCGGAATCGGCCCACCCTTTCAAGCTCGTTAAGAAAAGTATCCGTAAGGACTTGCTGAAGCAGAGGTTCGATGAGGTGAGAAAGGCCTACCTCGAGAAACTGAAGGCGCGTTCCAAGATCGAGGTAGACGAAGAGGCGTGGAAATCCATCAAAGAATCCCAGGAGAAGAAAGATGAATCGAAAAAGGGTTAGACGGAACTTATTTTGGCTGCTGCTGGTCGCGTTTCTCCTGTCCTGCGCGGGGGCGCCGGAGGGACCCGCCCCGAGACAACGCAAGACCTGCCTCGACTGTCATCCCAAGTACCAGGCCCTGGTCCGAAAGGACGGTCCCGTCATGCACAAGCCGGTGGAGACGGGAGACTGCGCGGGATGCCACCGTCCCCACGGTTTGATCGGGGGGGCGTTTCTCAAGCAGAAAACTCCGTTCCTCTGTCTGCGGTGCCACAAGAAGATGATTCCCGAGTTGAGACGAAAGGTAGTCCATGGCCCCGTAAAGAAGGGAAAGTGCGGCGAATGTCACCTGCCTCATTCCGCGCCCCAGAAGAATCTCTTGAAGGCTCCCACGACCCAGCTCTGTCTGACGTGCCACCCGGCCATTGAAAAGTTTCCCGTGAAGCATCCGGCCATGAAGGAGGGATGCCTCCGGTGCCACCAGCCCCATGGCTCCGCCTTCAAGGGGATCCTGACGGAGAAGGCGTCGTCTCTCTGCCTCTCCTGTCACGACGACGCGGGAAGACTGAAAGAGGCCCATTTCGGCTACGAGGTGACAGGGGCCTGTGTCCAGTGTCACAACCCCCACGGCGGCGGGGACAAGCGCCTTTTGCGTCGCTCGGCCCACCAGCCCGTGGTGAAGGGGGAATGTCAGGACTGCCATCTGGGCAAGGGAAACGCGACGCCGCTGAAGCTGAAGCCGGATCAGGAGGCGAATTGCCGAAGCTGCCACAAGACGGAGAACGGCAAGATCCACCACCCGCCCTACGATGAGGGGAAGTGCCGAACCTGCCACGTGCCCCATGGAAGCGCCCACGTCCCACTGCTTGTGAGCGGGACGAAGACGTTGTGCCTGTCTTGCCACGGCTATGGTCCGAAGAAGGAGGAGAAAAAGAAAAAGGGAAAGAAGTTGAAGCCGGTAAGTCTCCACGAGCCGGTGAAGAAGGGAGAGTGCCTGGACTGCCACAAGGGGCATGTCACGAATGAGAAGAATCTGCTGAAAACCTCGCGAAACAAGGTCTGTCTCTCCTGTCATCAGGGGCTCCTGAAAGGGGCCGTAGGACACGATCCATCCATGAAGGGGGATTGCCTCGCGTGCCATACCCCGCACGATTCCCGTCATCGAAAGCTTCTCGCCGGGAGGGAGAAGGATCTCTGTTTTGTCTGCCACGAGCAGGCGCGAAAAGAGGGGAATCGTTTCAGCCTGCATACCCCGTTCGCCGATGGAAACTGCAGTAAGTGCCACAATCCCCATTCCGCCCCCTCCAAGTTTCTCCTCGCCACGACACCGGAAAAGAGTTGTCATGCGTGTCACAAGGAGTTTTTCAAGGAGTTTCAGGAAAAGAAGCAGCACGCCCCCTTCAAGCGGGATGAATGCTTGACCTGTCACGAGGTCCACGCGGCCGACTACGCCTTCCAGATCAAGGCGCCCCTGGATACCCTCTGCTTCGAGTGTCACGCTGCCGTGGGGAAGGAGATCAAGCGGGATCGTTACGTGCACCGGCCCGCCGAGAAGGGGAACTGTTCCACCTGCCACCAGCCCCACGGAGACAACCATCCCAAGTACCTGAGGAAGGATCTGCAGAGGCTGTGTCTCTCCTGCCATCCGGAGGTTTCTCAGAATTGGAAGGGCGGTGTGGGGCACAAACCGGCCTTGGAGAAGGAGGGATGCCTGACGTGCCATCGGGCGCATGCCGGCTCCAATCCCCAGATCCTGAAAAAGCCCATCAAAGAGACCTGTATTTCGTGTCACCAGGTGACGCCGAAGCTCGTGGCGGTTCACGGGAACATCCGCCCGTCGCCGGGGTCGTGCGTCACCTGTCACGACGCCCACGGGGGACCGGATGAGCGCATGTTGTGGCCGGAGGAGCACAAGCCGTTCAAAAAGGGTGAATGCAAAAAGTGTCATGGAGGTGGCGTATGAAGCGGGTGAGTCTGTTTGTCTGTTTCCTTTTTCTGTTCGCGGGAATGGCATGGGCGGCGCCTGGTCGGATGTGTTTTCAATGCCACCCCAAGACGAAGTTCCTGAAGGGTCATCCCCACGCCCCGGTGGCGAAGGGAACGTGTGTTCGATGCCATCGGCCCCACGTAGCGAAGCACAAGGGCCTCTTGGTGGACGCGCCGCCCGAACTCTGTTTCTCCTGCCACAAAGAGGTGAAGAAGGAGCTGGCCTCAGCCGCGCTCGTGCATCCACCTTTCCGGCAGGGCTCCTGTCTGCGGTGCCACGAGGCCCACACCTCTCCGGGGAAGGGGCTCTTGAAGGGGTCCCTGAGCAAGGTCTGTTTTGCCTGTCACAAGGATTTGAAGAAGTCTTTCACTCATATCCACGCCCCCTTCGGGCAGGGGCGATGCCTGGCCTGTCACGAGCCGCACGCTTCCGGTGACCGCCGTCTCCTGAAACGGAAGGGCGCGAAGCTCTGTCTCACGTGTCACAAACCGACGCCCAGACTGAAGAAGACCCATCCGGGTAACCTGGAGACCATGGATTGTCTCTCCTGCCACCATCCCCATGGGAGCGGGCACAAGGGAATCTTGAGGGACGTGAGCCATCCGCCCTATGCCCAGGGAAAGTGCGCGGGGTGCCACGCGAAGCGCAACCTCGGGGCGGCCCTCTGCTTCTCCTGCCACGAGGGGATCCAGAAGAGTTTCGATCACTTTCACAATCATCTGCTCGGAGGGTACAGCCCGAATCCGTGTCTCCTCTGCCACAGCCCGCATCTCGCCGACACGAAGGCCATGCTGAGGGATACGCCGAGGCGTCTCTGCCAGCAGTGCCATCCCGAGACCTACCAGCAGCGGGAGGAAACCCTCTACTCCCATCCCAAGTGGAAGAAGTGTATCGAGTGTCACGCCCCGCATGGATCGAACCATCCCGCCATGCTGAAAGGAAACGGAAACGATGTCTGTATTCGGTGTCACGAGACTCAGGGGAAGTTTACCCATCCCGTGGGTGAGAAGGTGCGAGACCCGAGGAACGGACAGCCCATCACGTGCGTGACGTGTCACAATACCATGGGAACCAATTTCAAATATAATCTCCGTCTCAGTGGGGAGGCCGCGCTATGTATCGAGTGTCACAAGAATTATTGAGAAATAAGTCGTTTTGGCGTAAACTGAAAGGAACGGTTTGGGGCGTCGTAGGTGCCTGTCTGTTACTGATGGTTTGCCCCCGGCCGGCCCTGTGGGCGGGTTCCTGGCAGCTCAAGACCTCCATCGAGAAGGGAAAGGCGGGGGTTCCCTTGCACTATCCCCTCGGGATCAACTATGACGCGTCGCTTAATCGCCTCTACGTGGCGGACGCGGGGAACGACCGCCTCATCTCGTATACCATGGACTGGAAACCCCTGAAGATCTTTGACGCGGCGGGACAGTTGAAAGGGCCTATCGGGATGGTGCGGGAGAAGGATGGCAGCCTGTGGATAGTGGAACGTCCCATCAACAGCCTCACCTTCATCAACCTGAAACAGCGGAAGGTGGAGCGGCATCACCTGACGTTGAAAGGAAGGCCTGTCCTGGTGGACAAGATCACCCTCTGGAAGGACCGGCTGGTGATTCTCGACCGGGCCACCGGGAAGATCCTCATCCTGAGGAAGGATCTGACGGCAGAGAAGGAATTCGTGCCTGAAACGAAGGATTTCAAGGGTTTTTTCGATATCAAGGTGAAGGGGGATGTGCTATGGGGGATGGAGACCCTGACGGGACGTCTCTTTGGATTCAGTGATACGGGCAAGGTGGTGGAGTCCTTTGTGCCGAAAAGGCATCTTCCCCAGCCCGTCTCGTTCGATCGGGACGCGGAGGGAAACGTCTATATCCTGGACCGCTACCTGAAGAAGCTGCTCATCTTCAACCGGGACGGCTCCCTGCGATACGAGATGCTGAAAAAGGGATTCAAGCCCGGACAGTTGAGTTACCCCTGGCAGGTCCTGATCGTGGGGCAGTCCCTGCTGGTTTTGGACGAGGGGAACGGGCGGATTGATGTCTGGAACCGTTAAGTATGTTTTGATTTTGACGTTTCTCGCGTGGTTGGCGGGCAGCGCCCATGGGCGGATTCACGATCAGGTCTGTTCGAATTGCCATACCATGCACTACTCTCAGGGAGGCCTTCCCTTGAGTGAGTGGGGTCCCCGCGGCCCTTACAAGGCCCTGCTGGTCAACGACTGTGTCGGATGCCACACGGGGAAGAACACGGAGAGCACGAAGGTCCCTTATATCCTTACGACGGAGAGCGAGATCAGCTATGGCGCCACGGGGACGGAGGATACTACCAATACCCTGGCCGGGGGAAATTTCTGGTGGGTTTACGAGGCTAACGGAAACCGCAGCGACGCGAAAGGTCACAACGTGGAAGGGATTGCCCTGGAGGATGAAACCCTGCACAACAAACCCCCCGGCGGCGTGGATATGAAGCATCGATTGACCTGCGCGGGGACCTACGGCTGTCACGGGGACCGGACCGTGATCGGAACGCTGGAGTCGATGCTGGGGGCGCATCACGCCCATGATGAGACCATCGACGGAACGACGGTGGGGACGAGCTATCGATTTCTCAAGGGCGTGACGGGACTGGAGGACCCCGACTGGGAGTATCGTCCCAAAAACGATGAGCATAATCAGTATAAGGGAATAGACCGGAACGACGAGGGGGACATCGATCCGACAACCATCAGTTCCCTCTGTGCGCAGTGTCACGGAGATTTCCATAACGGCGACAATATCAGCAGCGGATCCTGGGGTTCTCCCTGGCTGAGGCATCCCACCGATTACGACTTGAGCCGTACCCCGAACAACTCCGAGTATCGAAGCTATCCCGGCCCCTACGGGCAGCAGGGAACCTACTCGGTCGTCGCCCCCGTGGCGAGCGAGAACGTGACCGAAGTGTTGTCGACGGTCAAATTCGACAAGGATACCATCATTACCTGTATCACGTGCCACCGGGCTCACGGGACGCCCTACTGGAAGCTGTTGCGGTGGAACTATTTTGGATGGCCCACGGATAAAGAGGACGATACGAATGGATGCATGGCGTGTCACACGGCTAAGAATTAGCCTCCTTTTCTTCCTTGGCCTCTGGCTTCTGGGAGGCCCGACGGCCGAGGCGGGGCCCTACTGGCGCTCCGCCCACGGAAACTATTCCACCGGGGTCAAACGGAGCAGTCGAACCCTCTACAACGCGGGAAACTGCGGCCACTGCCACGACCAGCACGGCTACTACGCGGGGGTCAGTAACGGGGGACCCTTCGCCTTCGCTCTCTTCGCCAATCCCTTCAATACCAACGCCTCCGCCGGCAGTTATCAGAAGGCGGACAGTGTCTGTTTCAACTGTCACACGACTTCCACCGATTCGGAACAGAAGGGGGGATTGACCAACGAAGACTACTCGAAGACGTTTGGGGGATACAGTTCGTCGGGGAAGGACAATATCCTGTCCACCTTCAACCAGCGTTCCTATCACAACCTGGAGGATATCTACGACTACGCGAAGAACAACCTCTCCTTCTTTACCCCCCAGTCGTCGCCCTGCGTGGCCTGCCACAACCCTCACCTCGCCAAACGGGTGAAGGCGGATCCCGGCAACCCGGCCGTGAACACGGCCGTGTCGCTCCCTTCGGCCCACGATACCCTCTGGGGGGACGACAACACGGCCACGGACAAGGAGACCATGTACTATTTCTACCAGGGACGTTACCAGGCCCCTTACGCCTACGGGGGGACCAGCTCGTACGAGCCGGGCGGGACGAACACCTATGACGGCACCAACCTTCCCGATTACGCCACCTTCTGTACCGAGTGCCACAATCCCAACGTAACGATCTACAGTAATAGCCTGGGGCGAAACCTCATCAAGATCGACTGGACCACCCAGGGGGGGGAGTCGGGACCCGGCGACAAGCACGGGAGGAACTCCGCCACCACGTCCCTGAGTGTCAAGACGCCTTATTCCGGGGCGCCCATCGGGATCTCTATCGGGTTCGCCTTGTCGTGCACGGATTGTCACGAGCCCCACGGCGCGCCCAATCCCTATCTGATACGCTCGGAGATAAACGGGGCGCAGGTCTCCATTCCCACCACGAATACGGGGAACGAGATCGGCCACCTCTGTATGGCCTGTCACAAAGACGACGTGGCTTACGGGGTGTCCTCCACCCCCAACAAATGGCGGTACGTGCATCATACCGCGACGGATCACCCCTATCCCCAGAGACAGTGCGGGAGGTGTCATGGCGGGGGTGGGATGAATCCCCCTCCGATTCCCTGCATGAACTGTCACATGCACGGGAAGAATGACGGCTATCTGGGGGGGAACAGCACGGGGAGGATATGCTTTTGAAAAAGATTGTCATAGCTGTTTTTATGGTTCTCATGGCTTCGGGCGTCCTCGAGGCGGCCCGTTTGAACGTCTTCGTGAACATCGATCACCCGCTGTCGTCGGAGGCCCGCTTCAAGGTGATTTCCCTCTCCCTGGTCGACGCTCAGGGTTCGGACGTTCCCGTCGATGTGGCCAACCCTGTCGTGACGACGAGGGTTCCCTTCGGGCAGTGTTTCCTCGCCAGCGCCGAAGTGCCGGAGGGACAGTACGCGGCCGTGGCCCTAAAGGTGGGGGGGATCCGGATGGGGGAGAGGAAGATTGCCGGTGAGCAGGAAGTGAAGGTCGCGGTGAACTGGGAGCTGAAAGAGGGGGAGAGCCGATGCCTCTTCCTGGTCTGGGACGTCCGGGGTTCGCTGCGGGAAAAAGGGTTTGCCCCCTCGTTTTACGGCATGCCCCAGAGCCGCCCGCTACGGGGAGAGACCCTCTATGTCACGTGCGATGAGATCAATACCCTGTTCGCCATCCGGACGGACAGGAACCGTGTGGTGGCCTCGCTCGCCACGAAAGACACCCCGCGGCAACTGGTTGCCTTTTCGCGGGGGGATCGTCTCTACGTCCTGTGCGAGAGGAGCCGCTCCCTTCTGTCGGTGGAGATGTCCACGTTCCGGATCATCGATTCCCTCTTGCTCCCCATGGTCCAGAGTCCGAGGTTCATGGCCCTCGTCAACGGGCGGACGTTGGCGATCACGGATCCTTCCAACGACCAGATCTTCCTCGTGGACGCGAGCACGGGGAGCCTTCTGAAGTCGAAGCGCCTGGGACATCGTCTCTCCGATGTGATCTACTGGGAGGAGGGGAGGCAGCTCTTTGTTTCTTCCACGGGGGGGCAAAAGGTCTATCAGTTGAATACGGATTTGAGCCTTGCCCGGGCCTACGACACGGGGTCTTCCCCCAGGGGATTGTGGGTCCAAAGGGAATGGCTCTACGTGGCGGACAGCGGTTCCGGGACGGTGAGCCTCTTCAATCTCAGGAACGGCCGGCTGGTGGGAAGGATACGAAGCGGTCGGGAACCCATTTATCTCATGGGAACCCAGCGGCGCCTCTATGTTAGTAACCGGGGAGAGGGGACGCTGGGTGTCTTCTGGCCGCGGCAGATGGCGATTTCACAGAGAATCAGGGTCGGGGGGACTCCATCCATGCTGGCGATTTGCACAGTGAGGCGATGGATTTATGCGGTAGACCGATCCGTCAAAGGACTGGTGGCCGTCAATGCCACGTCGTTGAAAAAGGAAGGTACCATTATCCTGGGGAATCTTCCCTACGGGTTGGTGGTCGTCCGATAACCGGGACGATTTATTTTCTTTCCTATTGATTTCCCGAGCCAATTAGGTCATAAATCAGGGGTATGGAAACCCTGAAGAAGGTTATTACGGAAGAACGGAAGGTTCTGGACCGTCTCTTCATCGTCGCCATTATTGGTGGGGCCGTTGTGGGATTTTTTCTCCTCTATCCCATCAATGAGTTCGTCTATTACTACGAACATGGCATCAAGAGCCCCTCTGTGTGGAAGTTTATATCCAACCAGTTGATCAGCTCTTTGAAGGGGAATACCCCCATCAAGACTGCCTTTTACGCGGGGGTGGGGGCGGTCTTTGGCCTGCTGGTGGCCCTGGTGTTCAATGCCTGGCGAAAAAAGATGGAGCATATCCAGAAACTGCACTCCGCCCTGGAAGAGAATCTTGGCGCCCTCATCGCCCAGGGAGAAGGCCCGAAACTTGAGTTCAAGTCCTCCTTTCGGTGGGATTACAAGCAGGACAAGCTCAATCGCGGCCTGGAAAACGCGGTACTCAAAACAGTGGCGGGGTTCATGAACGGGCAGGGAGGGACGCTGCTGATCGGCGTGGATGACAGCGGGGAGATCCTGGGACTGGAGAAGGATTACGAAACCCTCAAAAAGAAAAACCGGGACGGCTTAGAACTGGCGATCATGAC
>CAZKUZ010000110.1:0-4613 GCA_964556045.1 uncultured Thermodesulfobacteriota bacterium
CGCGCGGGCGAGCAGCACCCGCTGCTGTTCGCCGCCCGAAAGTCGGGCAATGGGGCGGTGAGCGAAATCTGCCAGTCGGGTTTGCTGCAACGCCTGCTTCACCGCCTGCCGGTCCGCTTCGCCGGGCCGTCCCAGCCAGCCGAGATAAGCCGTGCGCCCCATCATCACCGCCTGTTCCACGGTGAACGCGCCGCCCTGCGGACGTGCCTGCGGCACAACGGAAATTTTGCAGGCGCGCTGTGCAGGCGTGAGAGCGGTGACATCCTGCCCGTCCACCGTCACCTGACCGCCAGCAAGCGGCACCGTTCCGCTGACGGCACGGATAAGCGTGGTTTTCCCCGCCCCGTTGGGGCCGATGAGACCGAGGATCTCCCCCTGGTTCAGGACAAAGTCGACCTCGCTGACGGCCTTGAGTCCCCCGAATTCCTTGGTTAATCCCTTTCCCTCCAAAATCACCATCGACTGTATCCCTTAAACCCTATGATCCCGGATGTTTTGCAGGAGATAGTTGATCCCGAACTTCTTCCGGCCGCTGATGATATCCATGATACCCTTGGGCGTGAACACGATAGCCAGAATGACAATGGCGCCGAAGAAGAGTGTGTGCGCAACGAGGAAATAGTTCGTCAGGATTTCCGAGATGACCTCGATACTCAAGGCGCCGAGAAGGGGTCCCAAGAGGCTCCCGATACCGCCGAACACGGCCATGACAATCATCTTGACCGTTACCCCGACGTCAAAGACGGATTCGGGCTTGATGAAACCTTGCTGGAAGGCGTACAGGCTGCCCGCCAACCCGGAAAAGAATCCGCTCAGCGCGAAAGAGGTCACCTTGAACAAGGTGGTGTTGACGCCGAGGGAGTTGGCCGCCTCCTCGTCCTCCCGAATGGCGATCAAGCCGTATCCCAGCTTCTTCTTCAGCATGATGTAGGTAACGACCAAGGTAAGGGCCAGCACCCCCATCATCATGAAATAGAAAAAAATGTACTGCGCCTTGACCGAAAGGTTCATCACGGGCAGGTAGATCCCGGAGTTTCCCTCCGTGATCTCGAGGTTGTCCACCAGGGCCTTCATGGCCTCGGCCACCCCCAGGGTGGCGATGGCGAAATAGTGCCCCTTCAACCTCAAAACCGGCAACCCGATGAGAACGGCGAAAATCGCCGCGCCGAGGCCGGAGGCGGGAAAGGCAATCCAGAAGGGCAGCCCGCCCTTTTCCATGAGGATGGCGGAAACATAGGCGCCGATCCCCAGAAAGACCACGTTCCCGAACGAGGCGTACCCCGTGTAGCCCCCGATGATATTCCAGGCGCTGGCCAACACGGCAAACATCAAGGTATTCGTGAAAAAACGGATAATAAAGTTCCCGGAGAAAAAGGGAATGGCGATCCCGGCGATAATCAGGATTCCCAGGATGAATTTTTTGGTCGTCGCTCCTCTCTCCGCCATCATATCACTCGCTTTTCCCCAGTATACCCTGGGGCAGAAAGATCAGAACCAGGACAAGGATCGTGAAACTGATGAAATTCTCATAGGTGGTTCCAAACCAGTTACTCCCGAGTGCCTCCGCCACGCCGAGGGTCAATCCGCCGATGATGGGGCCGAACATGGTCCCCAGCCCTCCGATGATAACGACCACGAAGGATTTGAGGGTCAGTATCCCTCCCATCATGGGGTTGATGGGGAAAAGAACGGCCCAGAGGGTCCCCGCCGCGCCGGCCGCTCCGACTCCCATCCCGAAGGTCAAGGCGTATGTCTTCGCCACGTCCACCCCCACGAGACGGGCCGCGTCAAGGTCCTGGGCCGTGGCCCGAATGGACCTTCCCGTGCGGGTCTTGTTGAGAACGAAGTAAAACACCAGGGCGATGACGAGGGCGATGAGAAAAGCCGCCAATCGAACGTAGGGAATCGTGACACACCCGATGCTGAAATTGGACGCGCCATAGGGGACCTGGACCTTCCTCACGTCCGCCGTCCACATAACCAAGGCGAGGTTATTGATGAAGATCTCGATCCCGAAGGCAAGAATCAGCGTGATAAAGATGGTGGCGCGAATCACCAGGTTGATCAGATACCGCTGAATCCCATAACCTATGATAAACATGAAAATAATGGATAGAAAAAGACTTATGAAGGGATCCACGCCCCACAGGTTGAACAGCCAGTAGGTGCAATAGGACCCAAGCATAATAAAAGCGCCATGGGCAATATTGATAATATCCATGACGCCCCATATCAAAGACATCCCCAAGGCCATCAGGGCGTACAAACCACCTTTCAGGATGCCGTTCACGATGATCTGTAGCAGCATGATAGCCCCCTCATACCACAAACAGAAAGGGGGGTAAAGTAGAAGTTTACCCCCCTTTAATTTTTTTAGACCTATCTATCCTTCCATTTCGGCATTGGGTAGATGGGTTTCTTGGTGCCCTTCGGATAGACCTGATAGACCTGCCCGCCCTGGATCTGGAGCACGACGCTGCTTCCCTTGATCTGGCCGTTGGGATTGAACTCGACAGGCCCGTAAATGGTTTCAATCTTCGTCTTGGCGATGGCGTCCCTCACCTTCTGCGGGTCAAGGGTACCCGCCCGCTCGATGGCGCTCTTGAACACCGCCAGCTCAGCCACCGCCGAGGCGTTGTGATAATCGGGATCGTACTTATATTTTTCCTTAAATATCTTGACGAACTCCTTGGTATTCTTGAAGATAATTCCCTTGAAGTTCATCTGAGGCGACCAGCTCGCGACCCCAAAGATATACTCGGCGTCCTTCCCCAAGGACTTCCTGAAATCCGCCTCGGAGGGACCGACCGTCAGCGAGATCATCTTCACGTTGACGTTGAGTTCCTTCGCCTGCTGCACCAGGTTGATTCCTCCCTCGGTGTGACCCGCCATGAGCAGGGCATCAGGAGCCTTCGCCTTGACCTTCGTGAGAATGGTATTGAAATCCGCGGAGCTCTCGGAGATCTTCTCATAGAGAACGACTTTCAGGCCGAGCTTTTCGGCGATCTTCTTGGCGCCCTTGGCCACGCTGATGTCGAACTTGTCATCCCCGTAGATGAGGGCGATGCTCTTGGGCTTCGGCTTGAAACCGGTCAGCATTTCCAGGGTCGTGCGGAAGTACTGGCCCGCCGCGGGCAGCGTCCCAAAGATGTAGGGATTGTGACGACTGAAAATCTTCCCCGAGGCGCCTCCGCCCTCCACCATGGGAATCTTGTACCGTTGGGCGACGATGCTGTCGGGAATGGTGATACCGCTCGAATAAGGCCCCAGGAGGAAATTCACCTTGTCCTCCGTGATGAGCTTCTCGATCAGCTTCGCACTCTCCGCAGGATCGCTTTTATCATCGTAAAACTTGATTTCGACATTATAGGACTTGTTCCCCACCTTGATCCCGCCGGACTTGTTGATCGCCTCGGCGGCAAGTTTCAGGGAATCGATATAGAGCTTGCCCGTCCGGCTCTTCTTGCCGGTGAAAGACATGGCACAGCCAAACTTGATGACATCCTTCGCAAACGCTCCCGTATTCAGGCTAATGAGAAGCCCAAAAACGAGGCCAAAAATCAACAATGTCTTACTCCATTTACCCCAAGACTTCATGACAACAACCTCCAATTAGACATAAGTTCAAATGGGTTGAAAAGACTTCACCTCCTTTCATTTCCAGATATTCTTAACTTCTTCGGCTTTTTATACCACAGGGCGCGCCAATTTTCAAGAAATTTTGCATTTTGTTAAATATATTTTTTTCTTTAATAAACCCTGTCGTGGGAGTCCAAGGCAGGGCTTTCAGAACGAAGGCCGGCGGAAAAGCTACTTTCTTGGGAGGCAAAAAGGTATTATGTGCCTTTTGTCTCGAGACCCAGGGTCTGGATCTTCTTTCTCAGCGTATTCCGGTTTATTCCAAGAAGGGCCGCGGATTGTCCATGTTTGTGCCCCGTCTTTTCAAGCGCCAGTTGAATGAGAATCTTCTCCACCAGCGTCACCACGTCTCCCATGATGTTTCCGCCCGTCTCGGGATCGATCCTGTCCATGAGGTACCTGAATTTAAATGTCAGGAGATGCTCAAAGCTCATGGGGTCCTCGCTATGCTCGAAGAGGACCTGCGAAACCACCTGGGTCATGTGCGTGGCAAAGAGGAAACGCGACATTTCCATCCCGAGCATCTGAAACAAGCGGCTGTTCCGCATAACAACCGCCCTGTCGTCGTAGCTTCCCGCCGCAAATATCCCGAAATGATAATCCTGACATCCGAGGGGAACCACCACCGGACAATAGGGAAGGCCGGAATCGACCGGACATTTTCCCATTTCGATCTCCGTCAATTCGGGAGATTTCTTGTCCGAGCAGCTCTGGTAGGCAAAAGCGACAAAGGTATTTGGGAAATCGGAATGGTTGGTAATCTCCCCTCTTTTGTACGAAACGATCTCAAGCCTCTGGGGATTTCCATTGGAGGGCGGAAAGGCGGCCACCAGATCTCCAAAGTGAACGGCCGCATAGCCATCCAAAAGACACATAACCGAATAAAACCATTCATGCAGGGTGGGTTTCCCGTGATTCAATTCGTGTATCTTTTCTATGATTTCCAAAAGAACGCTATCAGGCAACCGAAAGGG
>CAZKUZ010000111.1:0-1803 GCA_964556045.1 uncultured Thermodesulfobacteriota bacterium
CGTTTTTCGTCCCCCATCCCCCTGGGGATGGAGAGTTACCAGGAGGCGGCCGAGTTCGCCCTGACAAGCCTTGTCGATCCCTTTGAGGTGAAAAGGGAGATGAACAGGTTTTTGCCGGGAGGGATACGAATCTTAAAGGCAAGGGTGGGTTCCTTGAAAAGCCCCGGGGGATTTGATACACTGAAGACAGCTAATTACGTGTGTTTGTTTAGGATTTTAGAGTCTCAAGAGGCAGATTTCGTGATGGAGACTGCCAGGAAGGTGCAGTCGGGGGAGATAAACGAGGTCTATTATCCCCTGAAAGGGGAGACGATTCCCGTTCCCTTGGCGGATTCCTTGGAGATTGAAGGAATAAATCGCTATCCGAAATGGTTGAAATTGACTGTGAAGATCGGATCTCTTCCCAAGGGAGTGCGTCCCATGCCTTTGATGGAGAGGCTCTTTGGAGTGGGAACGCGGGGGACGGGAAATTTACGAATGATAAAAATGGGAAACGAGTCATGGGCCAAGAAAGAGAAGCCGGCAGATCGTGATGAGTGAGATCATTATTAATTCTACCCCCCAGGAGACGCGGATCGCCCTGGTCGAGAACGGCGAGGTCGTTGAGCTCTTCTTCGAGCGCAAGAAGGATCGGGGAATTCTTGGCAATATCTACAAAGGGAAAGTCGTCCGGGTTTTGCCGGGGATGGAGTCGGCCTTTGTGGATATCGGGATGGAAAAGGCGGCCTTTCTGTACGTTTCCGAGGTTTTTCATCCGGTGGACGATTATCGGGAGATGTTTCTCGAGGATGAGGACGAACCACTCGAGGATCTCAGCGCAAAGAAGGGGAACGAGCCCCGGCATATCGAGGACCTCCTGACGGAGGGGCAGGAAATTCTGGTTCAGGTTTCCAAGGAGCCTATCGGCAGCAAGGGGTGCAGTGTTACTTCTCTCGTCTCTCTCCCGGGCCGATACCTCGTGTTGATGCCCTTTGCCGATCATATCGGGGTTTCCCGGCGGATTGAGGATAGCGCTGAGAGGGAACGTCTCCGAACAATCGCCGAGGAGATTCAGCCACGGAAAATGGGGTTGATCGCGCGTACCGCCGCGGAAGGGGTCGCGCGCGCGGACATCACCGCTGACCTGGATTACCTTCTAAAGGTGTGGGAATCGATTTTGAAGGCGAAAAACGGGGCGTCCGCCCCCTTCCTGCTTCATGAGGAGCCGGACATCTGCGTGCGCGCCGTTCGTGATCTCCTCTCGGGAGACGTGCGGCGCATCGTGGCCGATGACAAGGAAACGTATGGGAAGATAAAAGATTTTCTCGACCTGTATCTTCCCAATCCGTCCTGCACGCTGGAGCTTTATCAGGGATTTCAGCCCGTGTTCGATTATTACAATATCGAGCTGGAGATCCACCGCGCCATGGGCAAGAAGGTCTGGCTGAAATCGGGCGGGTATATCGTCATCGAGCAGACCGAGGCCCTGGTGGCCATCGATGTGAACACGGGACGGTTCGTGGGGAAGCGGAACCTGGAGGAGACGATCCTCCAGACGAACCTGGAGGCGGCGAGGGAGATCGCTTACCAGTTGCGCCTGAGGAACATCGGGGGGATCATTATCATCGATTTCATCGATATGGAAAAGGCGGAGAACCGGGAGAAGGTCTTCAACGCCTTGAGGGAACACCTGAGGAAGGACAAGGCGAAGACCAACGTGCTGAAGATCTCCGAGCTGGGACTGGTGGAGATGACGAGGAAGCGGACGCGGGAAAGCCTCTGCAAGACCATCTCGGAGGAGTGCCCCTATTGTGAGGGGACGGG
>CAZKUZ010000112.1:0-7616 GCA_964556045.1 uncultured Thermodesulfobacteriota bacterium
AAGATTACTGGAGATCTCCGACGTGAGCAGACTGGCGGCATTGCGAGACGAGTATTACATACGAGGCACAACTATTGGGGCATGGGCGGGGATCATCAATTCTTTACTGTTAATTGTCGCGGTCTTTTTTTCCGTCTACAAGCCGTGGAAGAACATCGGAAGAAATAGCGCGGAGGGCTGAGGAAATAGGACTATTTCACTAAGGCGTAATAACAGAAAAAATCCGCGCCATCCGCGTAATCTGCGGAAGAATTTGATTTTCCTCATTCCTGGATGTAAAATATCCGAAAATCGATAAAAAGAGGCATAAAATGAGGAAAAGGCATTTTACCCTTGAATACTGGGAAGATGACGGTTGGTTCGTCGGAAAGTTGAAAGAGGTTCCCGGTGTATTCAGCCAGGGAGAGACCCTTGAAGAGCTGGAAGAAAACATTCGCAAAGCCTACCGGCTCATGATGGAAGAAGATTTTTCCCCTGCCTCCAAGATCCTTACAAAAGAGCTGGAAATCCGCATTTGAAAAGGAAGGAGTTTATAAGGGAGCTTATCCGAAAAGGGTGCTATCTCCGACGTCATGGCTCACGGCACGATATCTACGTCAATCCAAAGACAGGAGCCAAAGCCCCAATTCCAAGACACAATGAAATCAAGAATACCCTCTGCGAACTGATAAAAAGGCAGTTGGGACTACTGGATTAACGGTTTTAAACACCTTACAATTCGTGTCTCACGGAACATCGCTTTCAATTTTGAGCCTTCTCTCCTAAAATCCCCAACCGCGAACTTCGAACCGATAACCGCCTTCCTCTTAACAACTTAATAACTTAAAACTACTCATCTTCTGTTTTTTATGTGCTTTGCGTGATAACAGAAAAATCCGCGCCATCCGCGTAATCTGCGGAAGAATTTGATTTTTCCCCTATATACATGTAAGATATTTCAAAGTGAATTCCATTAGAAAAATAGAGCAGTAAGATGTTTAAACTGACAGACTACCTCTCCCCAAAAAAGTTAGAGGCCTTTTGTAAAAAGAACCACGTCATCAAGATGTCTCTTTTTGGATCCGCACTCCGGGATGAGCTAAAACCTGACAGCGACATCGATATACTCGTAGAATTTGACAAGGACCACATGCCAGGCCTGTTTGATATTACCCGAATGGAGATGGAACTTTCCGAAATTATTGGCCGAAAAGTTGATCTGAGAACCCCGGAGGATTTAAGTGTCTATTTCCGAGACGAGGTTGTAAGAAATTCTGAGGTTCACTATGACAAAACCGGATGATGCCACCCGGCTGAAACACATGCTGGATTCCGCCTTAGATGCTGTTGAATTTTTAGGCGACTCGACCCTTGATGAATTTCAAAAAGACAAAAAGCTTCTAAACGCTATTGTTCGGTCTTTGGAGATCATAGGTGAAGCTGCGAGCAACGTTACAGAAGACATGCAGGAGAAACACCCGGAAATTGAATGGCCTGTCATCATTGGAATGAGGAATCGTATTGTTCATGCCTACTACGACATCAACTCTGTAATTGTTTGGAAAACGGTCAAGGAAAACCTACCGCCTCTAATTGAAAAGTTGCGATCCATTTTAAACAACTTGTAAGGAACATCGGAATCTTGGGAGTAAACTTCACGGTTTGTCTCGTTGGTTCCGTTGGCCAGATTCCTTAGTCTGACGGTGGAAGGTAGAAGTTTGTAGTTTCTCTGCTTGGCGGCCGAATGCCGCGAACTGTTTTAGAATCCGTGGTCCGATAACCCCCGGAAGAGATCAGTCGGTTTCCAGCGCCTTGTTCAAGGCGGCCCGGGCGAGGAGCCGGGTGGAGTCGAGGGTGGGCAGGGGACAGTCGGCCGGGTCGACGATCAGGGGGATTTCCGTGCAGCCGAGGACGGCGGCGTCGCAGCCCCGGTTTTTGAGGTCCTGGATGACCTGGTTGAAATACAGCCGCGATTCCTCGGTGAAGATGCCGTTCACGAGTTCATCGAAGATGATTCGGTCGATTTTCTCCCGGGTTTCTTCGTCAGGGATTTCGTGGGAAAGGTTGAGCCTGTCCAGGGTTTCCGGGTAGACGGGCCCTGTCATCAGGTATTTTGTTCCCAGTATGGCGAGCTTGGAATAGCCTTGGGCTGTGGCCTCCCGGGCGACGGCCTCGGCGATGTGGAGCCAGGGAATCGGTGATTTCTCCGTAACGATGGAGAAGGCCTGGTGGATGGTGTTATCGGGACAGATGGCGAAGTCGGCGCCGATTTTGTGGAGTTTTTCGGCCGAGGAGAGCATGAGGTCCGCAACACCCTTCCAGTTGCCGGCACGGATGTGGATCATGTATTCCCCGAGTGGATGGGTGTGCATGCTGGTCTCGGGGTGCATGTGGGTTCCCATCTGTCGTGGGGCCTCCGCGCAAATGGTGCGGTAACACAGGGCCGCGCCTTCCGCGCTGCAGGCGACGATTCCGATATGTTTGGTCATGATAACTTCTCCTTTGAAAATGTGTTCTTCATGGAGGCTCCCCTCTATCCCGGGGGGAGCTTCTGAACTTTCATTATTTTATTATATTGTTTGCGTGGAACTTTCAATGCCTTTATGGATTGGCGGGGGTGACGTTTACAATATCACCTCGTTCAGCAGGAAATCCTCGTGGATGGAGAAAAGACCGGAGCCGGACTTGTTCTGCGGGCAGACGTAGGTGCAGGTGCCGCAGCCGATGCAGATGGCCGCGTTGATTTCCACCTGTTGTTTCTCTTCGTTCCACAGTAGGGCGGGGCATCCGAAGGTGTTCAGGCAGACCTTGCAACCCACGCAATGTTCCGTGACCTTGAAACGTGGGAAGAGAACGTCGAGCATGCCCTGGGATTTGGCGTAGATGATACAGGGGCGTTTGACCCACAGGACGGCGATCCCCCCGTCGGGGTCTTTGATGAACTGGTCTGCCTCTTGAAGGAGGGCTTCTGCTTCAGGGACCCGGTAGGGGTCTACTTCTTTGACCCATCTGACGCCGCAGGCCTTGAGAAGCTCCGGGATGGTGACGGCGGTGCCGTCCCCCGTGAGGGCCTTCCCGAATTCCGGCGTGGGCTGCATCCCCGTCATGGCCGTGATGCTGTTGTCGAGGAGGACGAGAATGAATCTGCGGTCCTGCAGGACGGCATCCGTCAGGGAGTGTATCCCGGAATGGTAGAAGGTCGAATCGCCGATGGTGGCAAGGACCGGAGTGTCCGCGCGGTCCTGTTGATAGGTGGAGGCGAATCCCGAACCGATATTGACGCTGGCTCCCATGTCCAAAACCGTGTCCACGGCTCCCAGTGTGACGCCGAGGGTGTAACAGCCGATGTCTCCCGTGTAGACCCCGTTCGGGAAGGTTTGACGAATCGCGTAAAAAGCGGCCCGGTGAGGGCATCCGGGGCAGAGGTTGGGGGGACGTGGGGGGAGGTGCATTTCGGCAATGATGTTTAACAGGTCTGTCGGGGGCTCCGGTATTTCGTCGATGAACCCATCCTCCTGGAGTATGGGGGCGAGCACCTGGAAGATTCGGTCGGTGTTGAGTTCGCCGGCGGAAGGGACGTGTCCGCTTGTCCGTCCCAAGATGGAGTCCGAGGGGTCCAGGAGCCACTCGATGCCCATGTCCGGTTCTTCGAGGATGAGAACTTTTTCAAATTTACCGACGAAATCCCGGACTGTTTTCTCCGGAAAGGGGTAGGTCATGCCGAGCTTGAGGACGGGGACCTGGGTGTGAAGCCCCAGCCTTTCAAGAATGTCGAAGGCCACGCGATAGGCCATCCCGGAGGCGAGGATTCCGAGGCTGTTTTGGGAGAATTTCTCGGTGCTTAGCTCCGTGAATGGCGGGTTTTTTTCGACCTCTTCGGCCAGGAGGGTCATCCTCTCTTCAAAGCTCAATGTTGTGACGTCAACAGGTGGATCTTCCACCTTTTTCTTGATGGGACCCAGGGGGACGTTTTGCCTGGCGTGGGAGACGCGGTTGACGGGACGCAGGATAATGGGTACGCCGAATTTGTGGGAGAGGGTCAGGGCGTAGGCGGCCATTTCTTTCGCTTCCTGGGGTGATGAGGGGTCCAAAACGGCGAATCCCTCGATCATGGCGATTTGCCGGGTGTCTTGTTCCGTTTGAGAGGAGTGGGGACCGGGGTCGTCGGCCGAGATGATAACGAAGGCCCCCTTGATGGGGATATCCCTCGCGTGGATGGCCGCGTCGAGCGCCACGTTGAATCCCACCTGTTTCATGGCGGCCGTGGCCCATTTTCCCGCGAACGCGGCCCCGAGCGCCACATCCAGGGCTACTTTCTCGTTGACCGACCATTCGATGTAGATGGGCAGGTTGTCCCTGTCGCGAAAGTCCAAAACACCCGGGAGGATTTCCGAGCTGGGCGTGCCGGGATACGCGGTCATGACATCGATCCCGCCTTCTACGAGACCTCGGGCAATGGCGACATTTCCCAGCATGATTTCTTGTTCGGTATGACTCATGAGAAAAGGACCTCCATGGATGGTGTCTGTTGGGTGAGGGTTGGTATTCCCCGTAGGAGCCAATCGGGGATGTGTTTTACGCGGACGCCCTCGCGTATGGCCTCGAAGAGGAGCCCCGCGTGGGTGATGTCCCCGATAAGGACAGTTCCGACAATTCTTCCGTTTTCCCGGAATATTTTTCGAGTGATGTTTTTTGCCGTGTCTTCAAAGGCGGAGACCTTCAGGTCATCCCCCCGGATGGTTCCAATACTGACGATGGGAACGGAGAAAAAGGGGATGGCGTTGCGGGGCACGGGGGCGGAGAATCTCCTGGTGGAAATCAGTTTTCCCACGGCGGACTCGCCCGCGACACGGCCGCTTTCCGCCGCGACGGGCCAGATGGCCCGGTTCTCGTAGTGTCCCGTTTCGTGGTTGAAGATGCTGGCGCAGTCACCGGCCGCGTAGTGGGCGGGGGATGAGGTCTCCATGGCGTCGCTCACGGCGATGCCGCCGTTTTCGATGAGAAGTCCCGCTTTTTGGGCCAGTTCAATCCTGGGGGAAACCCCCTTTCCGGCCACGAGGAGATCGAACGGGATTTTATTTCCCCGCTTGGTCAGGAGGACCCCTTCCTCCCGCCGTTCATCCCAATCCGCCGACTTGATGGTCGTTCCGAGGTAGAATTCCACGCCGTGGTCTTCGAAAAGTCTTTGAATGGTTCCGGCGGTATTTTCGTCAACGGTTCGCGAGAGAATCTGGTTGGAGAAAACGATGACTTTGGGCGGCAGACCCAGTTGGGTGAGGGTATGAGCGATTTTGAGCCCGATGAGCCCTCCGCCGAGAATGACGGGATGGGATGAGCGCGGCAGGTATCCCGCGATCTTTTGCGCGTCCTTCGCGGTTCGCAGGGTGAGAATCCGTTCATTGGGAAGACCGATGATTCTGACCGATTTGGGAGCCGCGCCGGTCGCCAGGATCAGGCGGTCGTAGGAAAGGGAGGTCCCGTCTCCAAGCGTCAGGGTTCCCCGTTGCGGGTCGAAACCCTCCACCGTTTCGTGGAGGAGTTTAACTTTTTTCCAAAATTTGCCGGAGACCGGCAGCGCGATATGGCTCAAGCCCCCTGGATCTTCGATCAGTTGCGTGATTTCGGGACGGGAGTAGAAGGTTGGCTCGTCGTTGCTGATCATTGTCACGGCGGCCTTGGGGTCGTGGGATAGAATGGCACGCATGGCGTGAATCCCGGCCGTTCCGTTTCCAACGATAACCGCGTGCATCTCAGGCCCTCGCCTGCATGAGTTTGGCGGGTTGGATCACGCGCTTTTTGAAGCGTTTCTGCGCCTCCAGCTTTTCATTGAGGGTTTCCTTGTCCGAGAAGATCAGGGCCCCCGATGGGCAGGCGCGGACGCACGCGGGCGCTTTGCTCCAGAGGCAGCCGTCGCACTTGATGGAGACGTGTTCCGTTGGCGTGGGAATGACCGCCCCGTATGGGCATTGGGCGACACACATGAAGCAGCCGATACACTTTTCCAGGTTGTTGCCCACCCGTCCGTTTTCGTCGTTCTTGATCAGGGAGCCGGACAGGCACGCCTCGACGCAGCGGGGTGGATCACAGTGGAGGCAACGGAGCGGATGCGGGTAGGATCGCCGCAGCGTGTTCGTGTAAAGGGTTGTTTGCCTTTTTTTAGGGAACGGCAGCCCGGAAAGGGGGCTTAAGAGCCCCTTGTTCTTCAGATGTTCCGCCACGCAGGCCATTTGGCAGGCGTTACATCCGGGGAGGCACCGCTCCGGAAGGAAGAAAATCTCTCTCACAGGGTGATTCCTACCTCGGGCGTTTTGAAGATTCCGGAGGGATAGATGCCGCTGACGGCCGACTTCACGCGCTTGACGGCCTCCGGGGGCGGAAGTTCCAGGTTCGTGGGGCAGATGCCCAGGATTTCCACGAAGGAGAATCCCCGTTGGAACTTCTGGATTTGGAGGCTGCGCTTGAAGAATTCCCGGCCTTTGCGGATTTCACCCGCGGTGAATCCCTTGAACCGCGCGACGAAGGAGACACCGGGGATGTTCAGGAGCAGCCGGGTGAAGTCAACGGGAACACCGTATTTTTGGACGGATTTTCCGTTGGGTGTCGTGGCGGTTTTCTGTCCCAGGAGACTGGTGGGAGAGAGATGCCCGCCGCTCATGCCCAGGTTGAGGTTGTTGGCGCAGAAGACGGAGAGAGACTCCCCCCGAATGGCGGCATGGAAGAGGGCGCTGAGCCCCCGCCCGTAGAGGTCGCCTTCACCCAGATAGACGAAGACGAGACCTTTTTCTCCGATTTCGTGGGAGAGCCCGACGGCCACCGGGACGGCCTGCCCCGGCGGGGCGGCGACCATGTCAATGTCCAGGTAGTCCGGAAGCAATGCGGAACATCCCATGCCGCACACCCCGACGATATCACCCGCCACCTGCAGGTCGTCGATGGCCTCCGCGATAAGGCGGGTATTGACTCCGTGGGTGCAGCCGGGGCAGAAGTGCTGGGGTGTCTCAGACAGCGATTTCGGAAATCCGGCAATCTGTTCGAATTTTAATTCCATCGTCATTCCGTCCTTCGTGAGTTCAAGGGTTACAATGCCTGCTGAATCCAGGTTTTGATCTGTTCAACTCTGGGAACCGCTCCGCCCGTGGTGGAAAAGACGTGAAGGGCCTTTTCGTCCGGGATATAGGGTTTCAGCAGTTCGGCGAGTTGTCCGTTGCTCATATCGAGGATGAAGAGCCGTTCGGCCTTGCCCGCAGCCTCTTGAAAGGCCTTTTCGGGGAAGGGGTAGAAGCTCGTGGGCTCGAATAGGGAACAGGCGTCTCCCGCGTTTTGGAAGGTTTCCAGCGCGCGTTTCGCCTGGATGGCCGCGATGCCGAAGGCCACGACGAGGTTCGTGTTCTCCTCGCCTTCGATCGTGTAGCTGCCTTCCTCCGCGTCGAGGAACCGGGCCCGTTTTTCTTTCAAGGCCTCTTTCCGCTCTCCCATTTTCTCGATGTCGAGTGCGAGCGTTGTGAATTTCGTGGGATGATTCCCGTTTTTGCCTTTGACGGAGGGGCGATTTTTCGGGATGTCGTGGATTTTGAGCGCCGAAAAGTCCACGGTTTCCGTGAGTTGCGCGCAAGCGGCATCTAAAAGGATGAAGACGG
>CAZKUZ010000113.1:0-7129 GCA_964556045.1 uncultured Thermodesulfobacteriota bacterium
TCATCTCGAAGGCGGGGAAGGGGATCTTGTGGTTTTTTGGGGTTTCCCCGAGTCTTCCGACCAAGATAATCACGCAAGATGAGATTGAGGGGATTATCTCTATCGGGAAGCAGGACGGCGTCCTCCTCCCGGAGGAAGAGAGGATGCTGCTCAACATCTTCAAGATAGGGAAGATTTCTCTCGAGCAAGTCATGATTCCCCGGACGGAGACTATCTTCCTTCCCGTGGACGCCCCGGAGGAGGAGATTCTCGCGACGGTGGAGAAAACGCGTCTGAGTCGGATCCCCGTTTTTGAGGATAAGAAGGACAATGTGGTGGGGATCTTGTATGTCAAGGATTTGATCCACGCGTTACTCAATAAAAGACCGATCGATCTCCGTAAAATGACCCGCAGGCCTTTTTACATTCCCCTTTTCGCCAAGGTGGATCAGGCCCTCCATCTCTTTTTGAGCAAGGGCATTCAGATGGCCATCGTCATCGACGAGTTCGGGGGAACGGAGGGGATCGTGACCCTGAAGGATCTTCTGGAAGAGATCGTCGGAGAGATTCGGGACGAGGACGAGCGGGGCACGAGGGAGATCATCCCCATGTCCGACGGATCCTACCTGGCCCGCGGCAACGCGGACATCGGGGAGATCAACGAGGCCACGGGATTGAACCTTCCGGAGGAAGAGGGGAACCTGGCCGCGTATATCCTCAAGATAACCGGTCGTATTCCAAAACCCGGGGAGCGGATTCCCCTGATCGAAGGGTGGGAGGCGGTGATCTACACGGCGAACCGGAAACGGATTATCAGTGTCCTGATTCGTCCTACGAGCGTCCTCCCACAATGATGGTGGGGATGCGAAGGGTGGGCTGAGCGTCGGAGACGGGGACTCCCTGGCCGTCCTTGCCGCAGGTTCCGATGGCGAAGCCGAGATCGTTTCCCACCTGGTCGATTTCCGAAAGGATTTTCGGGCCGTTGCCGATGAGCGTGGCGCCGCGGACGGGGTGCTTGATTTTCCCGTTTTCGATTTTGTAGGCCTCGCTCACCTCGAAGACGAAATCCCCGTTGACCGTGTCCACCTGGCCTCCCCCCATCTTTTTTACGAGCAGCCCTTCTTTCAAGGATTCGATGATCTCTTGTGGATCGCTTTCGCCGGGGGCGATGTAGGTGTTGGACATGCGGGGGATGGGACGATACCGGTAGGATTGACGGCGCCCGTTTCCGGTGGAGCGGGTCTTGTCCTTCATGGCGCTGAGGCGGTCGTACATGTAGGAAGTCAAAACCCCCTTTTCCACGAGAACGGTTTTCCGGGAAGGGGTTCCCTCGTCATCCACGTGGTAGGACCCGCGTCGGTTTTTGAGCGTGGGGTTGTCGATGACCGTGATAAGGGGACTGGCCACGGTTTCTCCCATCTTTCCGCTGTATCGTGACAGTCCCTGCTGGGCGAGGTCCGCCTCGAGGCCGTGGCCGATGGCCTCGTGGATCATGGTTCCGCCGGCCTCACTGGAGAGAACCACGGACATTTCCCCTTTCGGCGCGAAGGGGGCCTCGAGCATGGTGATGGCGCGCCGCGCGGCCGTTTGCGCTGTTTGGATGTGGCCGTCGCCATCCAGGAGTTCGAGGCCTTTGATGCCTCCAAGCATCTCGTAACCTGTCTCCATGGTTTCGCCGTCGCTGGCTACCACGTGGACGAGGAAGACGGTCTGGACGCGTTTTTCGGTGGCCTGTTCCCCGAGGGAATTGAGGGTGAAGATCTCCCTCTCCTCGTCTCGGTAGATGACCTTGACTTGTCGTATCCGTCCGTCCACGGAGCGGGCGGCTCCATCGGCCTCTTCCAGGTAGATCGTCTTGGCGTCGAGGGCCACGGAATCGGGGGGGATTTTGATGGTATGGGAGTAAGATTTGAGGGGAGAGATCCGGGGGGGCGTGAGAGGCTTCTGGTTCAAGGCCACCATTTCGGAAAGCCGCGACGCCAGGGTCATCAGGGAGGATTCTGTGATGACATTCGTGTAGGCGTAAAAGGCATGGAAGTCGTCGATGACGCGGATTCCGAGCCCTGCGTCAGTTCCCGAAATGACCTTCTCCAGTTTCTCGTTTTCGAAAGAGAGGGTTGTTTCCGTCTTTATCTCATAGAATAGATCGGCGAACTGTCCCCCTCTTCGTAGGCTGTGGGAGAGGATTTTTTCCAAAGGCAGGTTAAGTAGTTTTGTCACGGTCATGCGTTTCTCCTGTTGGGGGTGCCGGTATAAACGGGGATCATTCCCGTCTCTTCCGCGATTTCAGCTACCAGATCCATGAAGGTCCGGTAGAATCCTGCGGGAATCATCACTTCCACCAGAGCGATTTTGTCGTCGACGGTGCGGGGCACGGCGATTCCCTCGTAGGATTCAAGAAGGAACTTCAAGGTGCTGATATCCTTGCGATTGATCCTGTAGAGCTTCTGGATGGTGTCTTTTTCCATCTTGTCAACAAATTCTCCCCGTGGTAAGCTTTCCGATGATGGATAAAATCACTTTTTTTGTCAAGGGTTGATGCGATGCCTTTCTACTCGTTTGATGGAAAGGTGCCTCGGGTGGGGCGAAAGTGTTTTGTGGCGGAGACGGCGAACCTTGTAGGAGGTGTGGTTGTCGGGGACCGCTGCTATATTGGTTTCGGCGCCATTCTTCGCGGGGATTATGGTGATATCGTTGTCGGGGATGAAACAGCGGTGGAAGAAGGGTGTATCTGTCACGCGAAGCCGTCGGGGCTTTTGACCATTGGAAATCGGGTTACCCTGGGGCACGGAGCCGTCGTTCACGGTAAGACCATCGAGGACGAGGCTGTGGTCGGCATGGGAGCCGTGATTGGTTTTGACGTGGTCATTGGGAAAGGCGCGGTAGTCGCTGAGGGGGCGGTCGTGACGGCGGGGACCGTGGTGCCTCCCCATGCCCTTGTGGCGGGAGTGCCTGCCCGCGTGGTAAAGGAGATCGACGAGGAAAAACGAGAGCATTTCGATTATGTGAAACGGGTCTATATCGACCTGGCTGAAACCTACGATACACGACTGAAGAAGATAGAGATAAAACGATGATTGTCAGGCATATCAATGACGAAGAGGTGACCGAAACGAGATATATCGCCCATGGGGGTGCCCTGGCGGAGATGGTCCTGGACGGAAGGACTTTGAAGGAATTGGGGTTTTTCGCCATTGCCATTCTGCCCCCGGGAAACGAGATTGAGCCTCACCGCGACGTGATGGAGGAGATCTATTTTATCCTTGAAGGAAAGGGGGAAATGCGGGTGGACGATGAGCGCCGTGAAGTGGAATCGGGGTGTGCTATCTGGATTCCCACGGGTTCTCTTCATGGTTTGGTGAACACGGGCACCCAACCGTGTGTTATCATCGTCGTGGCCTCCCGACCCGACATGAAATTAGGGGATATGATGATGTAGTTGCGCCCCAACGGTCTCCGTCGCGCGCCCGGCTGTCTGCCAAGTCCATTTCTTGAAGTTTCGAGAGAAGTGATTATAATTCAATACGTTGAAAGATATTAGCGGATTCTCCGGAGGAGCGTGCCATGGAAGTTTTCAGGATCTTGTCCATTGATGGCGGCGGGATTCGAGGCATCATCCCTGCCGTGGTGCTGGATGAGATAGAGCGAATCGCGGGTCGACCCGTCGCGGAGCTTTTCGACCTGATAGCCGGAACCTCGACAGGCGGGATCATGGCTTGCGCCCTTGCCACGCCCGACCTGGCGGGTCGGCCGAAATATACCGCGAAAGACCTGGTCCGTTTTTACGAGGAGAAGGGACCGGAGATCTTTCAGCGTTCCCCTTGGCACACCTTCGTTTCCCTGGACGGCTGGGTGGAGGAGAAGTATCCCACCCATCACGTGGAGCGGGAACTGATGCATTTTTACGGGATTGCCCATTTCTCGAGTGCCCTGGTTCCCCTCTTGGTTCCCGCCTATGAGATCGAAAGGCGCATTTCCTTCTTTTTCAAAAGCCACCGGGCGGCCGTGGATGCCTCCTACGATTATCCCATGTGGCAGGTGGCGAGGGCTACCTCGGCCGCGCCTGCCTATTTTGAACCAGCACGGGTGACCGCAGTGACGGGAGAAACCTACGCCTTGATCGACGGCGGAACCTTCGCCAACAATCCCGCCATGTGCGCCCTGGTGGAAGCCATGTCGTACTTCCATGCGGACAGGGAGATTTTAGTGGTTTCTCTCGGCACGGGGAAACAGGACCGTCCCATACCTTATGAAAGGGCCTCGCGGTGGGGAAAGGCGGGATGGGCTCCTCGAATTCTCGACGTGATGATGGACGGGATCGGCGACACGGTGGACTACCAGCTACGGCAACTCCTGGATAACGAACACTATTTCCGTTTTCAGACGGAACTGACCCTCGCGGACGACGACATGGACGACGTGTCTCCTGTCAATCTCCTCCGATTGAGAGAGCAGGGCGAGCGGCTTGTTGAAAAAGAGAGAGAAAGCATTACGAAACTTTGCGAGTATCTTACGGGATATTTTTGTAATTCATAGAAAAGAACTTAAAGACCGTGAAGTTTTGTAACAATTTATAGGACCTCAGGATTTCTGATTCTTGGGGGCCGGTTTGTTTTTGGCGGGGAAAGAGGCCAGCAGCTTCGTGACGACCTCTTTGATGTATTCCCACCGTTCCTCGGGGGTCTTCAGGGATTTGAGGCGATCCGTGGCGGTGCCGCGCCAGAAGATCTTCTTCGTCTTTGAGTCAAGGGCGTCCACCACGATTTTTCCTTCCTTGTAGTTGATCTCCCGGTAGACGGGGACCACCGCCGTGCCACCGGAGTAGCGGTAGGGATGACGATGCCCGTAGTATCCATATCCGTAGTAGGGGACCCCGATCGTCTTGTAGTCCGTGACGATCTGCCGCTTGTTGGTGACGTTGACGTGGAACACCACGTAAAAGTCCGCCTTGTCCTTTGAAGCAGCCTTGTAACCCTTTGCCTCGAATGCCTCCGTCAGGGCCTTGACGATACGTTCCTTGGCGAGGGACTCTCCCGATTTGTTGTACAGAATCACGAAGGAATGCAACTTCCTGAAATCGTAGCTCGGGTTGTAGTCGTTCGAGACTTGGATAGTTGAACATCCCAGTAAAAGCACGAGAAACAATCCTAATATGCAGCGGCGAACCATACAACACTCCCCTTTTTCAATAAGTTTTCAACAAAGCCTTTGAAGAATTGAATTTTTATTCACCCTTCCCATGTTTATCAAACGGGAGTGTTCGGGTCAAGGAGGCATGCGGGGGGTCATCTTGTACCTGTTTTGTGATAACATGCGACGGTCATGAAAGCCGAGGAACGAAGGAACCTGCGGATAGAAAAGCTGGTCTACCGGGGGGATGGCCTGGGTCACGACGCCGGAAAAGCCGTGTTCATACCACGGACCGTTCCCGGAGACATCGTTACCTGGGTTCCCGTTCGGGAGAAGAAAAGCTATGTCCAGGGACGACTCGTGGATGTGACGGTTCCGTCCACCGAGAGGGTAGTCGCGGTCTGTCCTGAATACGGCCGGTGCGGAGGGTGTCAGTGGCAGCACGTGGACTACGGGGCCCAGCTTCGATGGAAGCGGGAGATCGTGGCGGAGATCCTCGGGAGGGCGATCGGTCTTCCCGGTGACAGGGTAAACCAGGTACTTTCTTCTCCCGTCCCTTTTCATTACCGCAGCCGTACACGTTTGATCTGGAAACAGGGAAAACTGGGATTCCGACGCGCGGGGAGTCACCGGATGGTTCCCGTAGAGCAATGTCCCCTGCTCGTTTCCCGGCTCGACGAATTGCTGAAAATCGTAGATGGGAATTTGCTCAAGACGTCCTGTTTTTCCGGAACGGAGGGAGAGCTGCTTTTGGAGATGGGGGACAAGGGGAATCCAAGGGCGATTTTTAAATTTCATACCGTTCCGAAGAGAGAGGCGCACCAAGTCAAGGAGATGTTGAAGAAAGAGGAAGCCCTCGCGGAGAGTCACGGGTTTTCCCTCTGGGCAGAGATTCCCGGTGATCCATCACCTTTCTTGATCGCGGGGGAGAATTCTTTCTTTCTCTTTCCCTCGGAAGGAACCTCTGTCAAGCTTGCCGTACCTCCCGGCGGCTTCTTCCAGGCGAATCTTTTCCAGAATCGGACGCTTACCGCCTTCGTCTTGACTGCCGCCGGGAAGGTTGTTCCGCCTGGACCGATAAATGTGCTTGATCTCTACTGTGGAATGGGAAACCTTTCCATCCCCATGGCCGCTGGCGGATGGCGGGTCGTGGGAGTGGATAACGCGATTTCTTCCGTCGAAACGGCACGGAAGAACGCGGCCGTCAACGGTCTTGAATCGGTGAGGTTTGTCCACGCCGACGCGGGAAGCTATCTGGAAGACCGTGTGGCGGCCGAGGGCGCGCCGTACGTCCTTGTCGTGCTGGATCCGCCGAGGACCGGGGCGAGAAAGGTCGCCGAGATCCTGGCGAAATCGGAAAGAGGCCCTGGAGCCGTTGTTTACGTTTCCTGTGATCCCATGACCCTCGGACGGGATTTGAGGATCCTTGCCGAGGCGGCCTACAACGTCGAGTCGGTGATCCCGATTGACATGTTTCCCCAGACCTTTCACATCGAGACGGTCACAGTGTTGACGAAAGGATAGGGTTGCTTGGGCGGATCTGGCCGGGTTTCAGGGCCGGATCTCGATGGGTGTTCCCACTTCGACCGCGTCCCATATTTCATCCATGTCGTCGTTGGTGACGGCGATACATCCATCCGTCCAGTCGAAGTGCTGAGATATGAACGAAAGCCACTCGAGCCCGTTTTTCTGCCCGTGGATCATGATGGCGCCCCCGGGGTCGACGTGCGCCTTGCGGGCCCGTTCCCTGTCGGCTCGATTGGGGTAGGAGATGTGGATCGATTTGTAAAAGGCGCTGTGGGCGTTTTTATGGTCGAGGATATAACGCCCTTCGGGGGTTCGTTCGTCTCCTTTCTGGAATTTGTGTCCCTTCGGATGGGCGCCGAGGACGATGGAATAAGATTTCATGACCTTTCCATTTTTCATGAGATATAACTTGCGCTCGGATTTCTTGACGACGGCCAGGTCCGCCCTCGTTTTGGCTGTGGCGTTCAGCGGATAAAGAGATACTATAGCAAGG
>CAZKUZ010000114.1:0-5326 GCA_964556045.1 uncultured Thermodesulfobacteriota bacterium
GCGTTCGCTTGAGTTTTCCGGCGCCGAACGGGGAGGTTTTCGGGTGAAACGGGGTCAGGACGGAGAAATTTTCCGCGTCCACGCAATCGATGAGGGAGATTCGAAACCCGGCATCTCGGAGCATCCCCCCGATCTCGAGGAATCCCAGGGGGCGTGACCATAGGTTGTAGGCGGCGAAATCGTAGATCCAGGGATTGACGAGGAGGATATGCGGTCGGGTGGATTGTTTCACGTGAAACAATTTCTACTTTCCGACGCAGAAATTCTGGAAGATTTGGGATAGGATATCGTCATCCGGCGTTTTGCCCGTGATGGATTCGAGGGCGCGTTTCGCCTCCCAGAGGTCCTGGGATAGGAAAACCTCTTCCAGGTCCCGTTTCAGGCCCGCTTCAAAGCGCAACAGGGCCTTTTTGGTCGATTCGAGGAGCTGAAAGTGCCGCTGGTTGATGGGAATGAGGGACTGGATGTCCTGGGTAAATTCATGGGCGTGAATCTTTTCTACGAGGAGGCGGCTCAGCTTTTCCCAGTTCATGCCCGTTTTTGCGGAGATTTCCACGATGGGAACCGGTCCCGGGAGGTATTTTTCCACTTCATGGGGGGAAACCCTCCGGGACAGATCGCATTTGTTGAGGGCGATAATGGTTTTTCCCTCTTCCGCCTCCCTGAGGAGGTCGATCTCTTCTTTGCCAAGGGGCCTGGCCGCGTCGATCACGAGGAGAACGATGTCCGCCTGACGCTTTTTGTGGAGAGACTGGGTGGTGCCGATCTTTTCGACGGGATCCTGGGACTCCCGCAGTCCCGCCGTGTCCACGATACGGAAGGGAATGCCCTGGATGAGGGTTCCTTCCTCGATAAAGTCACGCGTGGTCCCCGGGAATTCGGTAACGATGGCCCGCTCCTTTCCTAAGAAGCGATTGAGGATGCTCGATTTCCCCACGTTGGGGGTTCCCACAATGACCACCTCGAAACCTTCTCGCACCATCTGGCAGGTGGTGAATCCCTCCATGAGCCGGTCGATAGCGTGGAAGAGGTCGGGGGCCGATTTTTCCCACAGGGCCTTCCAGGTTGGGGTGAAATCCATGCCCAGATCTTCCGAGAAATCCAGGTCTGCCTCCATGTAGGTAAGGATCTGATTGATTTCCTTGAGGAGGGGTTCGATTGCCTTCCGAATCCCCCCATGGAGCTGTTTCTGCGCCATTTTGAGGGAGGCCTCGGACTGGGCCTGGATGACCTCGATGACCCCTTCCGCCTGGGTCAGGTCGATCCGCCCGTTCAGGAAGGCCCGGAGGGTGAATTCCCCGGGCCCCGCCAGCCGGGCGCCTCGCTTTAAGAGGAGCTTCAGGATACGTTCGAGGACGACCCGTCCGCTGTGGCACTGAATTTCCGCCATGTTCTCCCGCGTGTAGGTGCGCGGCGCAAACATGAGGACGGCGAGAACCTCGTCGATGACCTCGCGTGATTCGGGATCCACGATATCCCCCAGAACCATCTCTCGGTGCTTGAGGGGAGTAGAGGGAGATTTGGGCAGAAAGATTTCTTTGATAATGGTGTGGGCCTTGAGGCCCGAGAGCCGAATGACCCCGATACCCCCCATGCCGACCGGTGTGCTGATGGCGGCGATGGTCTGGGTGAGGTCCAACCCTTCAAAAAGGGCCATGGAGAGGATTCTCCTTTAGTTCGATCCGTCCTGCGCGGCGTGCCTGGAAGGGATGATGACCACCCGCTTGAGGAGTCCGTTCCCGGTGCTTTTCGTCTGGATCTCTTTGTCCTCTTTCAGGGCCATGTGGACGGTCTTTCGGTCCTTGGCGCTGAGGGGAACCAGGGAGACGGGTTTTCGGGTCTTTTTGGCCTTTTCGCTCAACCGCATGGCGAGTTGCGTCAAGCTCTCTTCCCGTTTTTTCCGGTAGTTCTCGGTGTCCACGTGAATATTGCAGTTCCCCGAGAACTTCCGGTTCGTAATCTTATTGACGAGGTGCTGGAAGGCATCCAGGGTCGCGCCGTGTTTGCCGATCAGGAGGCCGGAGCCGTCGCCGATGATCTCCAGGTATACGTGGATGACATCGTCCTCCATCAGCATCTTGTCCTTGATCTCCACCACGGCGTCAACCCCCATGAATTCGAGGATCGTGCTCAGGGTCTTTTTGGCGGTGTCGGCGACCGCCTCGGGGTTTTTGACCATGGCGCGGATCTTGACCTTCTTTCCCATGCCGATGCCGATGAAACTCCGGTCCGTTTCTTCCAGGACCTCGTAAACGAGGTCTTCCTTGGCGACACCCAACTCGTTGGAGGCCTTTTCAAGGGCGTTCTCTACGGATTTTCCTTCTTTTTCGATTACGTCAGTCATTTGTTCTTATCTCCCGTGAGCCAGCTTACGATTTGTGTAGAACTGCTGTCCAATGGAAAGGACGTTATTCACCAACCAGTAGATGACCAGTCCCGAGGGGAAGTTGAGAAACATGAAGGTAAAGACGATGGGCATGATGAGCATCATCTTCGCCATCTTGGGATCTCCCGTTGAAGGGGTCATCTTCTGCTGAATCAGCATGGTCAATCCCATGATGATGGGGGTGATGTAGTAGGGGTCCTTGGCGGAGAGGTCCTGAATCCACCAGAAAAAGGGCGCGTGCCGCAGCTCGACGGAGTCGAGCAGGGCCTTGTAGAGGGCGAAGAAGACGGGGATCTGTAAGAGCATGGGCAGGCATCCCCCGAGGGGGTTCACCTTGTGCTGCTTGTAGAGCCGCATCATCTCCTGGTTCAGGCGTTCCTTGTCGTCCTTGTATTTTTCCCTCAGCTTCTGCATGAGCGGCTGGATCTTCTGCATGTCGGCCATCGACTTGTAGCTCTTGTGGGTCAGGGGCCAGAAGATGATCTTGATGAGAATGGTCAACAGGATGATGTCGATGCCGTAGTTGTGGGTGTATTTGTTGGTAAAGTTCAAAAACTGCATGAGGGGACGGGCGATGATTCCGAACCATCCGTAGTCGATGACCTTTTCCGCGTCTTTCCCGAACTGTTTCAGGTTGGCGAGGAGTTTGGGCCCGTTGTAGAGCCGGAATTTGAAGTGTTGGACCTGGCCGGGATCGATGACCACCGCCGTGGCCGTAATGTCGGCGTCCAGAGCGTTGGCCTTATTGAGGAGGACCACCTGGTTGAAGGCGTTGCTTTCCGGCGCGGCGAGGGTGACAAAGTATTTTTCGCTGAGTGCGACCCAGCCGATCTTTCCCTCGACGGTCACGGGTTCTTTGATCTTCTTCAGTTTTTTCCGATAAACGCTGCTCCCCTTTAGGATATCCGCGCTGTAATCCTGGTGTCCGTATTTACTCTTCTCCTTTATCTTGGAGGGCTTGTTGATGAGGGACAGGATGGTGTTCCCCACCAGCTTGTCGTCCGTGCCGTTTTCGATGACCCATTCCAGATTCGCCTCGTACTTGTCGGGATAGAAGGTATAGCGCTTGGAAAAGCGGATACCGTCTTTGACCCCGGTGAAGGTGAGCTGGGCGGGGGAATCCCCCTTGTGGAGGGTGATGCTTTCCACGTTGGCCTTCATGGGAATGGCGTCGGTGATGGCCTTGCTGGTGCGGTAGAAGGTTCCCTTGTAGGGAAGCTCCGGGATCGTGGCGCGTATCAGCTCGATGGGTTTCCCCTTGGGCCCCATGACGTCTTTATACTTGTTCAGCTTCCAGGAGACCAGGCGTCCCCCCAGGGGAGTGAAGATGGCGTGGTAGAGGGGGGTTTGTATCGTAATCGGCCGGAGGTTTTTGAGATCGACCTTCAGCGTTTCCATGGCCGGAGCCTTGGGTTTGGCGGGCTTTGCCTCGGCCTCAGGGCGGGCTTTTGAAGCGGTCTTCTCGTGCTTGACCGCTTCCTGCTTGGTCTGTTTTGGTTTTACCTGCTTCGGCTTTGGAGGTGGAAAGATCTGGTTATAGAGTAGTAAGACAATGAATGTTAGGGCGATAAAAATGATTAATCGTTTTTCCACGTGTATCCCTCATCATGATTTATGGAACGGGGTCATACCCGCCTGGATGGAATGGGTGACAGCGCAGGACCCGGCGGATCGCGAGGTATCCCCCGTGAAACAGGCCGTGGCGCTGAATGGCTTCTTTGGCGTACTGGGAACAGGTCGGCGTGTACCTGCAGGAAGGCGGCAGGAAAGGTGAAATAAGCTCGTGATAGAGAGTGAGTCCCCAGATGACAATCTTTTTAATCATTTGGTTGGGCCGGTTCTCCCGTGGGAGTGACGCGCCAATTTATGAACGGCGTCCGTGAAATGTTTTTCCGCTTCCCGGAAGGTCGGTTTTGTGGGACGTCTTTTGCGGATGATGATTACATCCTTCGGGGGCTGGATCAGGGTTTTATTCTTCCGAAAGGCCTCTCGAAGGACCCGCTTGACTCGATTTCTGAAGACGGCGTTCCCGTCTTTCCGCGTCACGACGATACCCAGGCGGCTGTGGGGCAGAGTGGTTGGTTTGAAAACAAACTGGTATCCGGGGGTGTGAACCACCACATCCTCGGGGTGCCGTTTCGTGAAATCCGACCTCTTGGTGATGCGTTCCCTTTTCTTAAAGGTTTCTCGATGGATCATCATGGAATTAGACGGCGAGACGTTTTCTCCCCTTTGCCCGACGCCGGTTGATCACGGCGCGTCCCGACCGGGTCCGCATCCAGACGAGAAACCCGTGGGTTCTCTTTCTCTTCGTGTTGCTCGGTTGATACGTGCGTTTCATCGATTTCCTCCTTTTTAGCGAGCGAAGTTAATCATATCTACGGAAAAGTGTCAAGTTAGGTGGATGTGCCGGTGCTTTCTTCCGTTTCAAGGGGCGCGCGAAACCCGCATTCCTTCACCGGGCAGCATTTGTAAACCTTTCCCCCGATCTTTTTGACAATCAGGTAGGGATTGTGGCATTCCGGGCATTCCTCGGCTATGGGGCGGCTCCACAGGGAGAACTTGCATGTGGGGTATCTGCTGCAACTGTAGAAGGTCCGGCCGCGCTTGCTCCGGCGTTCCATGAGTTCGCCCTTGTGGCATTCCGGGCATGGGACGCCGGTAGACTGGGGTTTATTCAGGGGGCGGGTGTTCCGGCAGTCGGGAAAGCCGGAACAGGCTAGGAACGGCCCGTAGCGTCCCCGCTTGATGACCATGGGGCGGCCGCACTTCTCGCACTTTTCATCGGTCTCCTGGGGTGCTTCCTTCTCCTTTTCCTCCAGGGGACGGCGGTAGCGGCATTCCGGGAAACCGGAGCAGGCGATGAATTTTCCGTACTTTCCATAGCGGATGACCAGCGGTTTTCCGCATTCCGGACAGGCCTCGTCCGTCTTTTCCGTC
>CAZKUZ010000115.1:0-3957 GCA_964556045.1 uncultured Thermodesulfobacteriota bacterium
CCCCGGCGTTTGGGTGGTCTGGCTGGGATGTCTCATAATGGTAGGGGGACTGGTGGTTACCTTTTTCATCTCCCATAAGCGCGTATGGGTCATCCTGGAGCCGGAGGGGAAGAAAATCAGGGTGAACATCGTCGGATCGAGCAATCGAAATCTTATCGGGTTTGAAAACGATTTTAAAAGGCTTTCTGAAGGTATTCGGGCAAAGTTAGGGAAAAAGGGACCTAAGCCGGCAAAGGTGTAAGTCGCCGCGGGTGAGAGAGATGAATTCTGGGGGAAAGAGACCTGTTCGAGCGATAGTCCTGACGGGCAACGGAACCAATTGCGAGCGCGAAATGGCTTACGGTTGCAAGCTGGGCGGGGCGGATGTGGTGGATATCATCCATATCTCTTGGCTCCTTGAAGGGGAGGTTTCTCTTTCAGACTACGATTTTCTGAACCTCCCGGGAGGATTCCTGGACGGGGATGACATGGGAGCGGCCCGAGCTTCGGCCAATCGCTTCAAGTATAGAAAGATCAAAGGAACGAACCGGGTCCTGTTTGACGAGATTCTTCAGTTCATTGAAGACGGAAAGCTTGTCTTCGGTGTTTGTAACGGGTTTCAGCTACTGGTTAAGATGGGACTTTTGCCGGGCGAAAGGCGCGAAGGACGGTTTGAACAGGTGGTCACCCTGTCACACAACGATTCCGGGAAATTTGAGGACCGTTGGGTGACCTTGAAGGTGAATTCCTTGAGCCCGTGCGTTTTCACGAAGGGAATGGATCGGGTCTATTTGCCGGTTCGCCACGGTGAGGGGAAGTTTTATCCCCAGTCCGAGGATGTTCTGGAGTCTATTAAGGGGAGAAACCTCCACGTGATGGCTTATTGCGATCCCGAGACGGGTGAACCCACAGATATATATCCTCATAATCCCAATGGGTCTGTGGAAGCTATCGCCGCCTTGACGGATGAAACGGGAAGGGTTTTTGGTATGATGCCGCATCCAGAGGCGTTTCTTCATCGGACCAATCATCCGAGATGGACCCGCGAGGATCTCCAAGAGGATGGTGATGGGGTAAAGTTTTTTAGGAATGCAGTTGATTATTTAAGGGGAAGGATTTAAACAAGAAAGGGGGAGCCATGAACAAAGCGGAATTGATTCAGGAACTCGTCAAGCAGGGCCACATTACTCAGAAGGTGGCAAAGATTGTCGTCGATACCATTTTTGAGGAGATGAAGCAGGCCCTGGTCAATGGGGAACGAATTGAAATTCGCGGGTTTGGAAGTTTTTCTATCCGGGAGTATGAGGGGTATAACGGGAGAAACCCCAAGACAGGAGAAACGGTCAAGGTTGCCCCGAAACGTTTGCCCTTCTTCAAGGTGGGAAAAGAGCTTCGTGACCGTATCAACCAGGCGAAGTAGAACGTTATTCGCCTAAGGCGGGCCAGTAGGCTTTATAGACGGATTTGATCCTCTCGATAGTGGGGGTAATCCTTTTCAGGGCCTCGTCTTCTCTCTTCTCGAGTTCCTGGGGATCGAAGGGAAGCTCACCCTGAAGGGTGTGGATGATTTTGACGACGGCGCGGGCCTCTCCTTCCACGTTGTATCCGCCCTCTAAGGTAAAGACGAGGCGTCCTTCACATATTTCATTTGCCAGATTCAGAATAATGTAGGCAAGACGGGCGAAGCCTGTCTCCGTGACGTTCATGCCGCCCAGGGGATCTCCTTCGTGGATATCAAAACCCGCGGAGACGAGGATCAGTTCGGGACGGAACGACCGGGCTATCGGAGCCAGAACGTGCCGAAAGAGATTTGCAAATTCTTCATCCCCGTTTCCCGTGCTGAGGGGGATGTTGACCGTGTAACCTTCTCCCTCCCCTTCTCCGATTTCCTGGAGGCTTCCCGTCCCCGGGTAGTACGGGTACTGATGGGTCGAGAAGTAGAGGACACGGGAATCGCTGTAAAAGGCGTGTTGGGTTCCGTTCCCATGGTGGAGATCCCAGTCGACGATGAGAATGCGTTTTAATTTTTTGGTCTCAAGGGCGTGTTTCGCGGCAATCGCCACGTTATTGAAGAGGCAAAAACCCATGGCACGGTCATCTTCGGCGTGATGGCCGGGAGGGCGCACGAGGGCGAAGGCCTGATCGACCTTCTTGTCAAGAACCCAGTCCACGGCCTCGATGACCCCGCCCGCTGCCATCAGCGCGGCGTCGTAGGATTTTGGAGAGGTGGAGGTATCCGGGTCGAGGCGCACGTTTTTCCCCGACGTCGAGGAAATCTGGTGAATGTAGGAGAGAGAGTGAACCCTTTGCAGCTCCTTCGTCAGGGCCGGGCGGGGGGGGATTTCGATGAGCGGTTCCTTGAAGGTCTCCTTGTTGATTTCTCTCTCGATGGCCTGGAGCCTTTCCGGGGACTCCGGGTGGTAGATCCCCATGTCGTGCTCACGATAAATGGGATGACGAACGATACCGATGCGTGCCATGCTTAGATCCTTTCTGCCATGGTTTTTGATTTCTTATGCTTCATGAGCCTTTCCAAATGACAGTCATAGAGATTTATTCGCGAGATTCGTGTCTTGTCGGAAAAGGAAGACATTTTATCCATTCCCTTTGGGAGATGGTTTCCCGATTTTTTCCAGGGCCTTCTCATAGGCGATCCTGTAGCGAAACCCGTCTTTCAGGTATGTCCATATCCATTGGATCAACTGAACGTCAACCTCGCTGAATTCCCTGAATGCCTTTTCCCCCACGTGTATCTTCTTGGGAGAGATGTAACCTTTTTGCTCAAGGTAGTAGAGTTTTTGCCTTGGGATACCCGTCTTTTTTATGACGTCTGAAGTGTTCATTTTGACCCTTTCGACCTCAATTATAAACTTAAAATTGTACTTGTCAAGAAAAACTTTATGATATCAGGATGTTTGAAAGATAAGAGAAATTCTTTTCGACAAGCATCCCGACAGCGGGCCGATCCCCGCCACAATCTGTTTGACAGGGAGCTCTTTAATTGAAAGGATAAGATGGAGGATGAAAAATGGGAGAGCAAGGAATGGAGAGAGTCGTAAAAGAGCTATGTCGGCGTTTTGAGCGTGAGGATTCCGCGGCCTTCGCCGACCTGTTCGTGGAGGATGCCGTGTATCTCGATAGCTTCTACGGAACCTATGAAGGACGGGAGGCGATCACGGCGTTTCACAGGAAGTGTCACGAGGAGGCGGAGGCCTATAGGTTCCGTCCCGTAACCATCCTGGCCGATGAGGAGAGGAACGTCGCCTTTGAATGGGAATTTTCCTTTGTTTCCCTGATGCCTTCCAGTCGGGGGAAGGAAATTACATTGAAAGGAGCGAGCTTCTTGACCTTGAGGGGAGACAAGATCGTTTCCTACAGGGAATACGCGGATAGTGTGGCCCTGCTTCTGAAAAGTAATATCCCCGAAGATAAAATTATAAGCTTCTATCGTCGTAAATATTCGGATGACAAATTTTAAGGGATACTTAAGGGATTTCTCGGCATCTCCCTCTCCCTCCTCGCCGTGATCGGGGTGTCGTTCCTGTTCCTGTAGGGGCTTGGTTTATCCCTTCAGGTTGTCCGCCGCCTCGGCAAGCAGGGTCTTGAAGCGGTCCAGGGTGACGGCATACGGCTGGATCGGCAGGCCCATCCAGTCGGAGTAGTCGAGGAATTCCTCCGGCTTTTCCTCCATGTACTTTTCGGTATAACCAACGGCGTCCAGGACGACGGCCATGGAATGGCGGCCGAAATTTTCGTTGGCCATGGCCTTGTCCATCCCCTTGAAGACCTGATTCCGGTACTTGATCCAGCCTGCGGTCATCCACCAGACACTTTCGCCCCCGGCCACTTCCCGGGCGATGCGGGAGCGCTCCTCCTCGCTGGCGATCATATCCATGCAGTGGGTGGCATTGATCCTCACCACCCCCGGTTGGAGTTCGTTGATGAGGACCTTCATCGTCCTGGCGGGTTCTTTGACAT
>CAZKUZ010000116.1:0-1785 GCA_964556045.1 uncultured Thermodesulfobacteriota bacterium
CCTCCTCTACAACTACATTGCCAGTAACTGCCGGGAGACCCCCACGGGAAAATGGGTCAGTATCTATGCCCTCCCGGGCAGCATTCCGAAAAAACCGGAGCTGGAAGAAACCTGCGAGAAGCGGATCGCCCAGGCCTTCAAGGGGGACGCGGAAGGCCTTAAAGCGGCCATCCGGGCCCTGGGAGGAACCCCCGCCGAGATGGAAACCAGCGCGGACGTGAAGGCCGTTATCCATCCCCTGCCCAAAACCCCTTTTCTTCTTCTATTTTGGGACGAGGATGAGGAGGAAGGGTTCGAGGCCCGCGCCAAAGTCCTCTTTGACGAGACGATTCTCTGTTTCCTCGACATCGAGTCGATGGTGTTCCTCGCGGAAAAGATGGCGAGCCGATTGATTCAGGTGAGAGATAAGAAGTGATGTTTTCGTAGGATTGGCCGCAACGGTCCGCGCCTTTTTCGAGAAAAAGGCCCTTTTCACCCTTCTTCCTGAAGGTACTTTTTGAGTTCCTCTTCCACGAAGAGGATGTGCCGCTGAGCGGCCTCCCCCGCCTTTTCCCTTTCCCTGTTCTTGATGGCCTCGAAGATCTCGATGTGCTGATTGAGGAGGAGTTTCCGGTTTTCTTCCTTGCTGAAGAGCCTTTCCCGGGAGACCTTCTGACAATCCCAGAGGAGTCGGTACCAGGTGACCATCAGGTGGGTCAGAATGGTGTTGTGGGTGGCCCGTGAGATGGCCAGGTGAAAGTCCGCGTCGGCTTTGTCGCCGAGGGCCCCGTCCTTGAAATCGCTCTTCATCCGGGCGATGATCCTCCCCAGTTCCTCTATGTCTCTTTCATCCGCCATCTCGGTGGCGCGGGTGGCGGCCCAGGACTCGAGGGCCTTGCGGATTTCAAGGAGTTCGAAGACCTTTTGAATGTTTCCCTCCAGCACCACGGTGAGGGGGTCCTGGAGGGCGTTTTTGGTTATGGGCTGAACCAGGATCTTCCGGCGGTTCTGGATGTCGATGAACCCCATGGTCTGCAAGGCCTTGAGGGCCTCTCGGAGGGGAAGTCGGCTGATGCCAAGCTCCCTTGCCATCTCCCTTTCCGGGGGAAGCTTATCGCCTGGTTTAAGGATGCCACGTTCGATCAGATCGATGAACTGATCGACGATTTCGTCCGAGATTTTCCTTGTTGGTATTTTTTTAAACATAGAGGACGTTTCCTTCCGCGTTTTTATCTCAGTTTTCTATAACACAATTTTATGAAAAGAAACAAGACGCTTGGTAATACCAATGAACCAAACAAAGGATATTTTTTACTTCCCGGGAGTTTCGCGACTCGGAATCAAGATAGAATAACATTCTTGACACATGCCCCATTCTTTGATAATCGGTAATACCAATCATGTTATGGCAAACACATGTGTGTGTCGAGTATGTATCAAAATGCCGAGAAATTTCTTTGAGTTTATATAAAGGTGTTTGAAATTATTGTACAAAGGGGGGAGCATGGGGTTGTATCAGTTTGAATACGGAGACAGGATATTATCGATCGAAGTCGATCGGGGAAATATCCTTGGAAGTATCGAGGCGCGGGAGATCCCCCCGTTGGATAACCTTGAAGAAACGTTGTCTCACCTGCTCTATCATCCGATTTCCTCTCCGCTTTTAAAAGAAGTCGTGAATAAATCGGATAAGGTGGCAATCCTTGCCGGAGACATGACCCGTCTTTGGGTTGGAACGGCAAAATTCCTTCCGGTTTTATTGAAGGAACTCCTTGGCTACGGGCTGGAACGTTCCCAGATAACGAT
>CAZKUZ010000117.1:0-11158 GCA_964556045.1 uncultured Thermodesulfobacteriota bacterium
CCGTGAATCAAACCCCCGCCGATTTCGGAATAGACGTTATCCTCCACAGCGCCACCAAGTACCTGGGAGGCCACAGCGATATTCTCGCGGGGGCCGTCACGGGCCCGAAAGAGATCATCGAAACCCTTCGAAAAACTTTAAGGATTCTCGGACCGACCCTGGACCCCTTCGCCGCCTGGTTGATGCTGCGGGGGATGAAAACCCTGGCCGTCCGCATTCGGCAACAGAACGAAAACACCATGAAGCTGGCGGAATATTTAAAAGGTCATCCCAAGGTCAGACGAGTCTACTATCCCGGGCTCCCGGACCACCCCCACCACGAACTGGCCAAGAAACAGATGCGGGGCTTCGGAGGCGTCCTGAGTTTTGAGGTTGACGGAACGGGAAAAGACGCGGAAAAATTCGTGGAATCGGTCGAGATGATGGCCATGGCCCCGAGCCTCGGCGCCGTCGAATCCTTGATTACCCAGCCAATTACGACAAGCCATCGGAGCTTTACCCCTGAAGACCGGAAAAAAGCCGGCATATCAGACAGTCTCGTGCGAATCGCCGTGGGTATCGAAAATATTGAGGATCTGATAGCCGATTGCGAGAAGGGATTCGCCGCGCTCGGCTAATTCCCGCCCGGCCCAAAATCCGAGGTTGCTCTATTCCCCCAGTAGGGTCACGAAAACCTCTACCCTCCTGTTTTTCGCCCGTCCCTTGGGATTATCCGACCCATCCGGGTTTGTATTGGGCGCGACGGGGTTCGATTCTCCATACCCCCTCGTCACGATTTTCGCGCCGTCCAATCCCCCTTTCTTCACCAGCCACTCCTTGACGGCCGCAGCGCGCTTGCGGGAAAGGGCGAGATTGTAATCTTCCGATCCCCGGCTATCGGTATACCCCTCGATCAGGATCTCCTTTACCTTGAGGCCCTTGATCGCCTCCAGAAACTTGTAAAGGAGCTTTTCCGCGGACTTTTTGATCTCCCACTTGCCCGAGTCAAACATGACATCCCCGGGGAGAGAAACCTGAATGCGCGTCCCCGCTTTATCCGCGCCGGTATCATTCAGCAGCTTCTCCACGTCGACGGAAAGGGGTTTCTGCCCATCCTTCCCGGAACGCTTCTTCTCGCCCCCCGCGTTTTTAGACGGGGACCCTTTCTTGCCAACGGTCTCCCAGGGCATGGCCTTCGCGCCACCGGAAGTTTTAGACCCCGAAAGGGCAAAGGATCGGGTTCCCGTTCCAATCAAAGTCATTCCCACCGTCAGAAGGCCCACGAGAAAACCCTTCAGGGCGTTCTTTTTTATCGATTCCCATGCAATCTTCATCATCATAGCGACACAAGGCAAAAATGTTTTCGGTTTCCCTTTTTTAACAGAACCTTTCTCACAAGACAATATCAACGCTTCTTACCCGGGCATTCACGGAAAAATCATTTGACCCCCATTTCCCGTTGATGTAAAAAGTTTATGAGATCCATTCAAAGGAGTTTTATTATGTACGAAGACCGAAGGATGTATGTGAACGGAAAACTCATCCCGTGGGGAAAGGCAACGGTCCATCTCATGTCCCACAGTTTCTGCCGGGGGTCCGCCATCTTCGAGGTCATGCGACTCCACAAAACCTCCAAGGGACGGGCCGTCTTCAGGCTGGACGCCCATCTCGCGAGGCTGGCCCGCACCGCCTTCCTCCTCGGGATGAACCTTCCCATGAACGACGAAGGATTTACCAGCGCCATCTATCAAACCATCCGAAACAATGAGGTCAACGAGGGGTATGTCAAGCTCATCTGCTACTACGGCAACGTGGCCGTGAAGGTCATGCCCAACCAGGCGAAAATGGACATCTGTATCGCCGTGGTTGACCCCGAGAAGGACCTGGAAGGGGAAGAGGCAGCCCCGGGAAACACCGGTCTTGCCCTCACCCTCTGCAAGACACGTAAACTCCACCCGGAAACCATTCCCATCGAGGCCAAGGCCGCCGCCAACTACCTCAACGGCATGCTCTCCCGCATCGAGGCCAAGAAAAAAGGGGCCGACGTGGGCATCATGCTGGACACTCAGGGATTCGTGGCGGAGGGAAGCACGGAATCCATCTTCATGGTCAAGGACGGCACCCTTTTTACCCCCGCCGAGGGCACCGTCCTGAAGAGCATCTCCCGAAAATCCGTGTTGGAACTGGCCCCCGCCCTTGGCATCGAGACCATCGAAAAACGAATCACCCCGGACTTTCTCATGGAAGCAGACGAAATTTTCCTTTCCTCCACGGGAGGGCGCGTCCAGCCCGTTCGGAAAATCGACGACCGAGACCTCCCGGAGGTTCCCGGCCCCGTCTCCAAACGTCTCACGGAGGCCTTTGAAACCATCTATCAAGACAAAGATCCCCGTTTTTCCCATTGGCTCTTCTACGTGAGGTGACGCCGATGTCTCAAGCCCCCATCGAAGCCATATTGCAACGCCTTGACGAGGCCTATCCGGGTGCCACGTGCGCCCTGAACTATCAGACCCCCCTTCAGCTGCTCATCGCCACCATCCTCTCCGCCCAGTGCACCGATGAGCGGGTCAACAAGGTAACCCCTTCCCTCTTTCAGAAGTACAAGACCGCCAAGGACTTCGCCGAGGCGGACTTGGAAACCCTTCAGGAGGAGATCCGGCCGACGGGGTTCTACAAAAACAAGGCCAAAGCGATCCAGACCTGCTGTCGGAAAATCGTGGACGAGTTCGGGGGAGAAGTTCCCTCAACCTTGGAAGAAATGGTTTCGCTCCCAGGCGTGGGACGGAAAACGGCCAATCTCGTTCTGGGGGAAACGCGCCATATCCCCGGCATCGTCGTGGACACCCACGTTCGGCGCCTCGCGAAGCGGCTGGGGCTCACGAAACACGACGACCCGGAGAAGATCGAACAGGACCTCATGCGCCTCATCCCCAAAGAACGGTGGACGCTCTTTTCCCACCAGCTTATCCACCACGGCTGTCAGGTCTGCAAGGCGAGAAAACCCGCCTGTGATCGATGCGTCCTGAAAGACCTCTGTCCCGCTTCCACATTCCCCTCCGTCTAAGCCAACTGAACAGGATCAAATTCCACTTGGATTTTCATGCCCTTTTCAGGTTTTGCCGCCTTCGAAGTCATGATCCTCTCCACCGTTCGATGTAATTCCGCGCTGGATTTTCCCCTCAACAACACCTGCCATCGATAGCGGTTTTTCAGACGGGCGAGGAGCGCCGGGGTGGGGCCGAGAAGCTGGACAGGGCTTTTCCCCTTGGAAGCGGCGCGCTTCCCCTCCATGGCAATGCGCGACGATTTACGCTCGACCGCCCTGGAGTCAGGCCCGGAAATCCTTATCACCGCCAGCCGTGAAAAAGGCGGATACCCCAGCTCTTTTCGGGCGTGAATTTCCTCCTCGTAAAACCCGATAAAATCGTGGTGCACGGCATACCGAATACTGTAATGCTCCGGGGAAAAGGTCTGAATGATAACCCGTCCGGGCAACGTCCCTCTCCCGCACCGGCCGGAGGCCTGGGTCAAGAGCTGGAAGGTCCGCTCGGAAGCCCTGAAATCGGGGAATCTCAGGGAATGATCGGCCATGAGAATTCCCATCAGAACGATCCCGGGATAATCATGGCCTTTTACAATCATCTGAGTCCCGATCAGGACATCAATGTCTCTACGCCGTAACCGGGTCAGGAGGGTCTCATAGAGGGATCGTTTCTGCATGGTATCCCGATCAAGTCGAGCAATCCTGGCTTCCGGAAGAAGCCCTCGGATCTCTTCCTCCAAGCGTTGAGTCCCTCCTCCTATCTGAATCAAGGTTCCCCCGCAGGCCTCGCACTTTTCGGGGAGCTTCCTGCTGAATCCGCAGTAATGACAACGAAGCACGGCGGGCTTATGGAGGATAAGGCTGACGCTACAGTGGGGGCAGGCAAGGGTTTCTCCGCATTGCACACACGCCACGACTCTGGCGTAGCCACGACGGTTGAGAAACAGAAGGGACTGCTGCCCCGCGGCATAGGCCTCCAAGAGGGCCTCGCGCAGTGGTTTTGAAAGCATCAATCCCCGCGTTTCCTGCCGCCTCGGGAATCCTTCTTTCCTCAGATCGACCACCTCCGCCTTCGGCAAGGGTTGTCCCGTGGGACGCCGGGTGATAACAACATAACGAAACTTCCCTTTTTTGACGTTATGATACGACTCGATAGAGGGCGTGGCCGATCCCAAGATAAGGAGACAGGATTGGTGGCGGCATCGGACGACCGCCACGTCCCTGGCGTGATAGAGCAATCCCTCTTCCTGCTTAAAAGAGGGATCGTGCTCCTCGTCCACGATGATGAGTCCCAGTTCCTTCGCGGGCGCGAACACGGCTGACCGGGCCCCGATCACCACCACGGGGGCGTGGCCGTGCAGCTGCAACCATTGTCGCCACCGCTCCCTTTCCGTAAGCTGACTGTGCCAGGTAATGACGGGGACACCACAGCGGGATTTTATCCTTGAAACCAACTGCGGGGTCAAAACGATTTCCGGCACCAAGACAAGGGAGGATTTTCCCTTTTGAAGGGTGGCCTGTATCGCCTGGATATACAGCTCCGTTTTACCGCCTCCCGTCACCCCATGCAAAAGGATCGGTCGGGGCGAGAAAGATTCCATTTCTTCCACGACGGCCGACAAGGCGACTTTCTGCTCATGGGTCAAGGTAAAAGACACGTCTTCTTCCCATCCCGGAGAAATGGACCTCGGGAAAGACTCGGGCAGGGAGGTTTCTCGGAGAACACCCTTTTCCACCAAGCGGCGAAGCCTTCGGGAAGCCTTCGGGAACCTTTCCCTGATCTCATGGGAGGATATAACGCCTTGATGTTCCAGGTAAGCCACGATTTCCCGTTCCCTCGGCCCCAATCGAAAGGACGGGTATGGATCAGGCGCCAGCGAATAATAGATTATTTCCGGGTTGAAATTCTCTATAAAACCGGGATAGCTCCACTCCAGCCAGCCCTTGGCCGTCCAGTCAAGCAGAGACTCCCAGGCGTCTTTTCGCCCGATTATGGAAAGCGACTTTTTCCCCGCCCGCCATAAACGCAGGAAAAGGTCGGCATGGGAATCCCCCTCCCTCGCCAGGCAGGCGAGGTTTTTCTCCCCTTCCGGGGAGGCTTTAAGCTTTTCCCCTCTCAGGACCCTTCGAGGCAAAGGGAGGGCCGCCTTTAAGATACCCCCCAACGGCATGTGATAGTAGTTAGCGCACCACTGAAAAAAACGGAGCTGTTCCAAGGTAAAAAGAGGAACATCAAAGGGGATAAAAAGAACGGGTTTGAAAGCAATCGGCTTGGGGAATTCCCGCTCCTCCCTCGGGATTCCCGTGACAATCCCCGCCAGTCTCCGGCGGCGAAGGGGGGCTACAACGAGGCTCCCCTCCCGCACTTTTTTCTCCCCCGACGGAGGCACCTTGTAGGTGTAGCACGTCGGCAAAGGAGCGAGAAATGTAACATCAACCAACACGCTGGAGATTTACCCCCTTCGTTCGGAAACCATGAGACGCAAATTCCAAGGAAACCTCCCAGGGGTCAAGATAGATCGATGTAACGGGAGGCGATCTCCGTAATCATATCGAGGGTCACGGGTTTGCTCACCATTTCTGTTATCTTTACATTCCGGATATCCTCTTCGGAGATCTCCAGCCCCCATCCCGTCATGAGTATGATCGGCACATCATCCGATATCTCCCTGATTCTACGGGTCAGCTCCCAGCCGTTCATTCCCGGCATGCCAAGATCGGTAAGAATGAGGGCGTAACGTGAAGGGTCTTCCCGATAAAAGGAAAAGGCTTCTTCTCCCGTTGAGGCGATGACCACATCGTATTTCAAAGTTGAGAGCAGTTCCTTGATAATCTCGGGCAAGGAGGGTTCATCATCAACCACCAAGAGAGAACCTTTTCGTCGTTCCGGAAACAGCTTATTTGTTGCCACACGACGGATCCTTACATTTCCCCCTTCCCTCTCCTGCCAGGGAAGTTCTATCGTAATGGTCGTTCCCACACCCTCCTTGCTTTCGATGGCAATTTGACCGCCGAGTCTCTCCACACTCCCCGAGACGATGGAGAGCCCCAAACCACTCCCGTCCGTCCCCTTCGTCGTATAAAAAGGTTTGAAGGCGTGCTCCAGGACCTCCGGAGGCATCCCCATTCCCGTGTCTTCAAAGATAATGCGTACCCCCTTCGTACCATTTTCGAGGGTAATCGATCTCGTCCGAATCCATAGGCTCCCTCCCTCCGACATGGCGTCGACCGCGTTGAGGATGATATTCATGAAAACCTCCCGCAGTTCGGAGGAGAGAAAAAGATTTTCATCCTGGAAATCCTTTTTGATCTGTATGGTAATACCCTGCTTCTGAGCCTGATCCTTCCACGCGAAACGGGAAATTTCAATAGCGTCATCAATAATCTTATGCAGAAGAAGCAGCTCGGGCGCGAACTTGTCCTGTCTAACCCTCGTGTACTCCTGAATCCTTTTCACGGCGTTGACGCCTTGATTTACCGCCTTTTTCACAAGTTCCACACAGGAAAGCACCATCTCCCGGTTATCGGGGTTCAGCTCCAAAAGCTGGATGCGTCCCAGGATGGCCGCCAGGATATTGTTGAAATCATGGGCGACCCCCGTGGCAAGCTGACCCATGGATTTGAGCTTATCCGTATGGGCAATCTCAGCCTCCAAACGTTTTCGATCCGTCACATCAAAAAGGATCGCGAGAATGGCTGGCTCATCCCAGTAGAGAATTCGCTGGAAGTTACACTCCATGACCCGAATTTCTCCGTCCTTGTTAATGACGAGGCTTTCATACCTGGAAGGGACGTCCTCTCCGCGCATGCGCCTGCGGGTATTTTCCCGGCGTCTCTGACGCTCCATCTTGGGAATGGTATCCCATACATTCGCGTTGAGCATCTCTTCCCGGTCCTTGAAGCCAAAGAATTCCATCCCGGTCTTATTCATGATTTTAAACTTATCGTCCTGGTGGATATAGATAATGGCGAGAGACGTTTCGAAAATGCTGCGATAGAGGCTCTCGGATTCCCGCAAGGCCAGTGTCCGCCGTTGCACCTTCTCCTCGAGGCGACGCGTATAGCTTTCGATCTCCTTCTCCATTTCCACCTGACGCGTGATATCCATGAACATGACCCGGACACTCTGAACATTCCCATTCTCATCCCTCACGGGGGAGGCGTAAATCTCCACATCAATGATCCGCCCGGATCTATGAACCATGTGCGTGCGGTATATCTCCGCGTTTCGTACGCCTGCTATTCTCTGGCTCGCAATCTTCTCGATCTCCGCCTTCTCCTTATCCCACGCAAAGAAAAGACGATCCCTACCAATAATCTCCCTGGGAGGATAACCGAGGATCTCACACGCCCGTTTGTTGACATAATCAATCTTCCCCGAGGCATCAAAGGAAAAGGTACCCACATGAAGGTTGTCCAGGAGATCCTTATACTTTCGGTTGAGGGAATCCAGTTTCTCCTCCGAGCGCTTGAAGGAGAACATAAGGAAAACAGCCGTGAGGACCATGATAACGATCGCCGTAAAGGCAATAGCCCTCGTCTGCAACAACCACCGATCTATATCCGCCTCGATGCGCAAGAGAGACTGAATTCTCACGACGTACCAGACATTTCCCGGGCTGATTGTCAGTGGAGAATAACTCACCAGAACATGTTCGCCCCCTTTTCCCTCCTTTTCATTAATGTAGAAATCGGAGCTCATAATCTCTTTGCGGCCATCCATGAAACGGGACGCCTTAATGAAGGAAGAGATCTCCTTTCTGAACAGGCGAGGAAATTTGACATTGCAGAACAAAATTTTCCCATCCTTGTTCGCCAGAATCCAGTAGGTCTTCTTCGCGGAACTCAAAGGCATCTGGGGGAAGAAATGCGATCCTATGGCGCTGGGACGCAAGATCGCAAAGAGAATTCCGAGATACGTCTCACTCCTGAAAACAGGCGCCGCCATCAAGAGGACTTCTGTCTTCGCCAGTTTCTCCTTGAATGGATCGAACCAGGTAACGTTGAAGGAAGCAATCACGGCGGATCTGCGGAGTCTGGCCGTCTTGAACAATATCTTGTACTGTTCGGAGCTTGAAACATCCCTGAAAAAGTTCACACCCTCCAAGGATCTCTGTTTCGGAAGTCCCCACACTACATCCCCATTACGGTCCATGAAGTGAATGGAATCGAAGCCGGGGTAACGTTTGAGGATGAGCTTGACATTCTCCTCGATGTCACCTTTATAAACCTCGGGCAACATACTCCAGTTCGGATTCATCCAGGAAGAGATAATATCCAAGACATTCAATCTCTCCTGAATGAATTCAGAGATGAGATAGCTTGTATGGGCGGTCTTCAAATTGGCCTCGACGGTAACACTTCTAATCATGTCTTCCCGTCCCTTTTCGACAACCAGCCCGGAAACGAGGAGAATAAGAAAAAGAAGAACAGCCGCGATAAGGGCGATGAAAGCCGTTCGTTTCATCCTATTTGCCGTATAACACTGCCGAATGGAGGACTCCAAGAGGAATCTTGATACCCAGGTCACGCATTCTGGCTATATTGAAGGCCAGGGTCCCCTTGGGCGGCACATCAATGGGAATTTCCCCGGGGGGAATCCCCTCCAGTATCTTCGCCACTTTTTTACCTGAATAAAATCCCTGATAGTACCCCGTCAGAACGATTCCACCGGCCAATCCCATCCTGATATAGCGGCTAAAAAAAGAAACCTCCGGAATCCTGTTGTGGGATCTGGTCCACGCGATGACTTGATTAATAGGTACACTTTTATTACCCTTCTCTTTTAGACCCTCACAGGTCCACACAACAAGCAAGTCAATACTGCCTTGGGCGTCACGGATAACCTTCTGCCACCCCGAAAAGGAATAGGCAAACTTAAAAAAGGTGACGGGCACCTTGCGTTTCTTTGCGATGGTCATAAAATTCGAAACCATGGTATGAGAGGTTTCACTCGAATCACTTATGAGGCCGACACGCATGGCAGGCTTCCCCATCAGGGCGGAGAAGAGACGGATGGCCTGGAGAAAATAGTGCCGTTCCAGGACACCCGTTACATTCATTCCCGGTCTCTTCCGATCAAACTTAACAAAACCATACACCTCCGGTTCTCGATTCACGCCCAGAAAAACCATTGGGAGAGACGTTCCCAGGAAATGGGTTAGAACGTAATGGGCCGCATTATCATCGAACCCGACAAGAACGTCAGGACGTTCATCCTTGATCAGTTGGATAGCTTCTCTGGAAACCTTCGATAACCACGCATCGTCCTGGTGGTGCTTGGTATCCATGTAGAACGAGCGGAATTTGCAATTGTACCCCTTCAACGCATCCTTGAAGCCCCTCTCCGCGTTCACATGCCAGAAAAGCCCGGGATGGTAGCTGAAAAGGAGGAAAATTTTCTTTTCAGACGCTTGCCCATATCCCCCAAAAGCAAGAAAAAAGAAAATTGAAACAAGGCCCAAAACCCACCTTTTCATGTCCCCCCCTGATACCTTCCTCGCCTCAAAGATACTCTCCCATGGATCTCAGAATTCCCAGCATCAATCACGCTATGCTATATAACACAGTGGACTATTCGTCAACTAAATAGATCCGGGTCTAAAGGCTTGGGACAATCGATCACGGCGGAGTTAAAAAATGGCAAGGGATTCGTTCTTGATGTCTCCAATCAGCATGTGGCCCGGCGCGTGGGTAATGACCACATCCGGCTTCGCCTCCTGAATCACCGCTTGAGGCGTCACGCCGCAGGCCCAGAATACGGGAATCTCCCCCTCTCGAATCGTTACGGCGTCTCCGTAATCCGGATTGTTCAGATCAGCGATACCAATAGCCTCCGGCCGACCGATGTGCACGGGCGCCCCGTGCACCATGGCGTAGCGTGTGGTGATTTGCGCGGCGCGCACCACCTGGTCCTCGGGGATAGGCCGCATGGTTACCACGAGGTTTCCCTTGAAGATTCCCGCGGGGGCCACAGGAATGGAGGTCTTGAACATGGGGACATTTTTCCCCTCTTCGATATGACGGACGGGGACTCCGTTCTTCAACAGGGCCTCCTCAAAGGAAAAACTGCACCCCAAAAGGAATGTCACGAAGTCATCCCGCCACAGATCCTCGATCGTCTCCATCGTGTCGATCAAAACACCTTCCCGATACACGCGATATTTCGGAATATCGGTCCGGACATCCGCGCCGTCCGCCATGGAGCGGGTAAGGTAAACACCGGGCTCCAGCACCTCCAACACGGGGCATGGCTTGGGATTACGCTGGCAGAAGAGGAGGAAATCGAAGGCGTAGCGCTCCCTCAGTATGACGAGATTCGCCTGGACATAGCCTGGCGCAAGCCCCGCTGTCGGCCGGGTGTAACGTCTCTCGCGAATTTCATTCCTTATCTCTCTCGGGTGCTTCATGGCTCCGTCCCCCCCAAGATTATCCCCCGCTTACGGCCAAAAGGTGATAAAAAATCTTAACCCGGAATCCCCTGTCACATCCCCAAAAAGGCTTTCTGAATCTCCGGGGACCCCAAGAGTTCGTGCGCCGTCCCTTCCGTCACGATCCGGCCTGTCTGGATCACGTAACCCTTGTCCGAAATCTCAAGCGTTTCCCTGACGTTCTGCTCCACCAAGAGAATCGTCATCTTCTCTTCCTTGAGTTTCTTCACCGTATCCAGGACCTCGTCCACCAAAACCGGCGCCAGGCCGAGAGAAGGCTCATCCAGCATCAAAACTTTCGGGTTCGACATGAGGCCGCGCCCGATGGCCACCATCTGCTGCTCCCCACCGGAGAGGGTATTGGCCAACTGGGTCTTCCGTTCCTTCAAGCGGGGAAACAGATTATAAACGTACTCGAGGTTTTCCCTTTTTTTCGACTCGTCATCAATGATGTAGGCCCCGATGAGGAGATTCTCCTCCACGGTCATGGGACCGAAGAGCATCTTTTCCTCGGGAACATAGGTAATTCCCAATCGAACGATCTCTTCCGTCGGAAGCGTCCGGATGTCCTTTCCTTCGAAGAGAATTTTTCCCTGATAGGCACGTTGAGACCCCATGATGGCACGCAGAATCGTCGTCTTCCCCGCGCCGTTGGAGCCTACGATACAGGCCGTCTCCCCCCGATTGATCTCAAAGGAGACTCCCT
>CAZKUZ010000118.1:0-4871 GCA_964556045.1 uncultured Thermodesulfobacteriota bacterium
GTGGCGAGGTCCGTGGCACGAAGGGCCTGAAGGGCGAAACAGGGGACGCATTCGGGATAAACTTTCATGGGTTTATCCGGTGGGGGACGTGGGGAGAGAAACGATTATCTTGTCAACGGTCGATACGTCTTTCAGGAACGTGATGATTCCCTTCGATTCCAGGGACTGCCGGGACTTTTTGCCCATGGCCTTTGCGGCGTAGATCCGGCAGTCGGAGAGGAGGGCGCTGATTTGCTCCGGATGGGCGTGGTCTCCCCTCTCGGCGATGGGGTTTTCCCTCAACTCCCCCTTGATCCAGCGGTTCCCGTCGAATTCACAGATGAGATAGAACGGCGATTGTCCGAAATGGTCGCCCCAGAGCATGGTCCCGTCGGGGGTGGCAATGGCGGCTTTCAACGATTATCTCCCGTTCTTGTTGTTTTTGCTGTTTGCGTTTCCCTTCCCGAAACCCGTGACCACATAGGTTCCGCCCGCATGGGGATCCCGTGTCAATTCGATGATCCCGAATTTTTCCGCGTCCAGGAGGAAGTCTCCGAAGGAAGAGTATCCGTACACCCCTTCGTCAAAGGAGGGCTCCTTCCGTTTCATCGTGTCCTTGATCATGGAGGAGTAGAGAATCTCCTTGTTTTCCCGGATGAGGGCCTGAACCGTCGAAACGAGAAGCTCGAAGGCCGGCCTTTTCTCCTTGGGGACCTTGTTCAAGGCCGGCGGGGCTCCAAGCGTCGGCCGGAGCAGATCGTCATAGAAGATGAATTCGTCACAGTTTCCCACCAGGAGGTTTGAGGTAGAGTTTTTCAGTCCCATCCCGATGACCGACTTGTTGTTCTCCCGGAGCTTTGAGACCAGCGGTGAGAAGTCGGAGTCGCCGGAGAAGATGACGAAGGTGTCCAGGTGTTCTTTGGCGTAACAGAGGTCCAGCGCGTCCACGACCATGCGGATATCCGCGCTGTTCTTCCCCGTCATCTGCCGCTTGGGGATTTCGATGAGCTCGATGGCCGCCTCGTGGAGCTCCTTCTTGTAGTCGGGATACTGATCCCAGTCGGCGTAGGCCTTCTTGACGATGATCTTTCCCTTTTCCAGAAGGCGTTCCAGAACCAGCCGGATGTCGAACTTCTTCTTTTTCGCGTCTTTTCTCAGCCCCAGCGCGATGTTGTCGAAATCGATGAAGAGGGCCAGATTCTTTTCTTCCTCGGTCGATTGATTATACATTGCTTTTCATATCTCCTCTTAAATAAAATTTTTCTTTCAATTTCTTATTTCCCTTATCATACGTGAATTTCCCATGGGGTCAAGGGTTAAAAAGACAGGCCGAAGATCGAGGGCCCAAAAATTTTACTTGACAAAACGGAAAAATGAGGTATGTTAGTTATCGATAACTAACCTGGAGGAGGGAATGACACGAAAGGAACAGATCGTCCAGACATGCATGGACATCTTTACGGAGAGCGGCACGGACGGCCTGACCATGAAGGCGATCGCCGAGCGGGTTCAAATCTCAGAACCGGCCATTTACCGCCATTTCGAGAACAAAGAAGCCGTGATCATTGCCATGGTTGCCCATATACGGGATGAAATTTTCAGGTATGTGGATGAAATCGCCGCCCAGTCGCTCAGCGCCGTCGAGAAACTCCACAGGATCTTCGGGCACCACCTCTACTACCTGAAGGAGAAGAGGGCCATTACCCTCGAGCTCCTCTCGGAGTCTTTTTTTCATCATCATCCGGGGGTTCGACGCCATATGCTGTTTTTGCTGGAGGGGTATCATCGGAAAATCCAGAACATTATGACAACGGGCCTGGAGAAAGGGGAAATCCCAGAAGGGGTGCCTCCCCGTGCCGCCTCCATTCTGTTTCTCGGGGGGATGCAGCATCTGCTGACCATGTTCAAATTGACGAACGATGAGAAGGAGATTGATGCCGTGGCGGAAGACGTTTTCGGTTTGTTTAAAAAAGCTTTGAAGGGGGGATCGGAGTCATGAGACGAACGGGCTTGATTCTTTTTATGCTGTTGTTCTTCTTCGTCGCCATCGGGCCAGCTCGGCCGTCCGAACCATTGACGTTGCAGACGGCGATCCAGGAGGCCCTGAAAAAGAATCCGTCGGTACAGGCCTATGAAAAACGCCTGGCCCAGGCGGGGCTTGAAATCAAGGTTGCCAAAACTGTCCGGTGGGGAGAGCTGACGGGGGGGGCTTCCTTTGATCAGTCGGAGGACCAACTGATCGGTGCTCCCATGACGCCTAAACGGGTTCGGGAGGGGATTAAGTTCGATGATACGCGCTGGGGGTTCAACCTGACCTATAAACTTCCCATCTACCTCGGCGGGAAGATCCCGATCAGCGTTGACATCTCCAGGCTCCACGAGATCTCCACGCAACTCGCGCTCAAGCGCCTCAGGGAGATTATCCGCCACAATGTGACCGAGATTTATTACGCCATTCTGGCCTTGAATGGCGAGGAAGAGGCGGTCAAGGCGAATCTGAAGGCCTTGCGGAGCCTGCTGAAACACACGGAGCTCGGGATCAAACATGGAAAGTTTCCTCCGATCGATCGGTACAAAATCGATTATTCGATCCAGACCTGGGTGGCCCAGGAGGAGAGTATCGTCAATGAACGGGAGGCCTTGAAAATTGCCCTTCAAACGCTGATGGGGACGCAGACACTGACATCGGATTTGTCGCTTGTGCCCGTGGAACTTCCCCCTGAAATCCGTCCCTTGACCGGGGATTTCAAATCCCTGTACGTGCGTGCCTTTCAGAAACGTTCCGATCTGGCGGCCCTCGAGAATCGGGTGAAGATTGCCTCGAAAGAGGTGAGACTGGTTAAGGCAGAGCGCCTTCCGTCCATCTATGCCGTGGGGTCCATGAACACGTATGATGGGGACGATATCGGCGGGACCGAGGAATGGAACGTGGGTCTCAGGTTGGAGGTGCCCCTCTTTGACGCGGGCAGGCGAAGAACGAAAGTCGAGGCTGCGAGTGTCAAGGTGCTCGAAGAGAAAATGCACGTCTTCGAGCTTCGTCAAAAGATTGTCAAGGAGGTCGGCGAGGCCCTGAAAAGGGTCAGGACGGCGGAGGCGCTGGTCAAGAGTTACCGCGCCCGGGTGAATCTCGGAAAAGAGGTGGATCGGGTCGAGACCCTGAAGTATGAACACGGCGCGGGTGACATCGATGATATGTTGCGTGCCAAGGCGGATCTCGCCTATTCCAACAGCAAACTGGTGGCGAGCATCTATCAATGGCTGACGGCGCGATCGTACCTGAGTCTCGTCCTGGAGGAGGAAGTAAAATGAAGCGTGTCATCAAAATTATTGTTTTTCTGGTCATCGCCGCCCTGGTGGTGATGGGTGGCAGGAAACTCGTGTTGAAGCGGAGGGCGGAGCTTCGCAAGGAAAAGGCCGTTGTCCATTATCCCCTTCCGGTTCGGGTCGCCAAGGTGGAAAGGGGGACGTTGTATCGAACGGCCCGCTATCTGGGAAAGATCGATTCGAACGGCGTCATGACGCTGAAGGCCCGGCTCAGTGGCCAGGTGGTGAAGCGGTTCTTCCGGGAAGGGGACAGGGTGAAGAAAGGAGACCTGCTCGTTGGCCTCGGGAGGAAGAAGAACGGGACGGTTCGGGACTTGAAGGCCCAACTTTCCGTTTTGAAGGCCAAGATCGCCGCTTTGGAGATTCAGAGAAAGAACCTGGCCGAGATTTTTAAGAGGGATACACTCCTCTATAAGAATGGTGCCATCTCGAAGGAGGCGTGGCAGTTGAGCCAGAACAAGCTCGCCGTTGTAACGGGGCAGATCGACGCCCTTCGGCAGGAGATGGCTCAGGTGGGTACCAAGCTCTCCTACACGCGGATTGTGAGCCCTTATGACGGTGTCATCGCGCAGTATTTCGTGAACGCGGGGGATGTGGTTTTCCCCGGGCAGCCGGTCTGCAAGGTCATCCGGCAAGGATCGTTTAAGGTCAAAGTGGACGTCACGCCGGAGGATCTGAGCCGTATCGCGGTGGGGACGCCTGTTTTCGTAAAGGAAAATCGCCTCCGGGTTTCCAGGATCTATCCTGCGACAACGCCTTCCTCTCTTGGTATCTTCGAGGCCGATTTCCCCGCGGGAACCTGCCCTTACAGGCTTGGGGAAATTATCCCGGTGAAGATTCAGCTCGAGGCCTTGAGAGATGCCTGGCTCGTGCCGGTCGATGCGCTCTTGCATGCGGGAGACGGCGCCCTGGTTTTTGGGGTCATGGAGGGAAAGATCGTGCCGATTCAAGTCAAAATCCTTGCCCTGGAGGGGGGACGGGCCGCGATTGCCTCCCAGGAATTGAAAGCAGGGACGCCTCTCGTATGCGCCCATGAGAGCCGTTTGATGACCCTCCACAAGGGACAGTCCGTGAAGATCGTGGGGACGTACGTGCGGGAGGTCCTGAGATGAACATCGTCGAGAGCTATCTGAAGAAACCCCACCTCGTCATGAGTCTGGTCCTCCTGATTGCTATCCTCGGGATCTTCGGCTATTTCAAGATGGACTGGGCCTTGTTTCCCGATTCCAATCGGCCTCAGATCGCCGTGGTGACGGTGGAGCCGGGGGCTTCTTCCCGGGATATTGCCAATAACGTCACCCGTCCCATCGAAAAAGAACTTTCCACGATTGACGAGCTCCGGCAGGTTACTTCGACCACCAAAGACGAGGTCTCGGTGGTTCTGGCGGAGTTTGAATATTCCAAGGGACTGGAGTCGGCGGCCACGGACGTGATCGCCGCCGTTCAGAAGGTTAAGCCGCTCTTGCCCGCCGATATCCGGGAACCCCAGGTCATCAAGGTGAGCGATGCCACGGCCCCCACCATGACCCTTGCCGTGATCCCGAAAAAGGGAAGCCATTACGACCTTT